>DASYRS010000483.1:0-4344 GCA_036004205.1 Dongiaceae bacterium | reverse complement strand
CGGCCGTCGCGGCCGCAGGCTCCCTGAGCGCAGCCGCGCGCCGCCTGAAGCTCAGCCAGCCCACCATGGGCCGACGGCTACAGGCGCTGGAGACCCGGATGGGGGCGAAGCTGCTGGAGCGGACCCAGGGCGGGCCGGGCGGCAACTACGTCCTGACGCCCAAGGGCGCCGAGCTGCTGCCCCTGGTCGAGCGCATGGTGGAAGCGGGCGAGGCGATCGAGCGAGCGCGGCCGGATTTCGCCGAGGATGCGACCGGCACCGTCCGGATCGCCTCGGGTCCGCTGACCATCCGCTTCCTCGCGCGCCGCTTGCCCGAACTGCTCGACGCGCTGCCCGGCATCGAGGTCGAACTCTATAGCTCCTATTCCCTCATCAACCTGTCGCGGCGCGAGGCGGACATCGCCTTGCGCAACCGGCGGCCGGAGGAAGGCCGGCTGGCAATGCGGGCGCTGCCGCAACCGAGCTACGCCGTGTTCGGTTCCAGGGCCTATGTCGCGCGGCACCCGATGGCGGCGACCGAGGCGCGCTACGAGGCTTGCCGCTGGATCGGCTTTGACGACACCCGCGGCCACAGTGAAAGCATGCTGTGGCTGAGCGCCAAGATCGGCCGCGCGCCGCACATCCGCTGCAGCAATGCCAGCACCATCCTGGATGCGCTGATCACCGGCGCGGGCCTCGCCGTGCTGCCCTGCTATCTCGCTGTGGAAGAGCCGTCGCTGGTGCAACTGACCGCACCGATCGATGACTTGGATCGCGAGGGCCTCTGGCTCGTCGTGCATGAGGACATGCGCGACCGCCCGCGCGTGCGCCTGGTGGCGGACCGACTGGTCGCGCTGTTCCAGCGCTATCGCCACCTGCTGCAGCCCGAGGGCGCAGGCTAGGCTCATCGCTGCCAGAAATGCTTCCGGCATTCCGCGTCGATCTCGCCCGGCGATAGCCCGACATCTTTCAGGAGCGATCCATCGATGCCCGCGAGCTGCGCCCGCTGCCTGGACCGGTCGACCCAAACCAGGATCAGGTCGAGCGCGTTGATCATCCAATAGTCCCGTTCCATCGCCGCCACCCTCAGCAATCGAAGCCGAGGTCGCGGCGCCAATGGGCGTTCAGCAACCGTGGATCCAGGATCGGAATCCGTTGGCTACGCCGGCAACGCCAGAGCCGGGCGGCGGCGAGCATCGGCAGCCGTAAGCCATTCCAAATGCAGGTCATCGTGACCCTCCTCTTGCCAAAGCAACGGGATTGGTCTACGCCATTCACAAATGAACGAGAACTGCCAGTATGGTATGTTGAGTTTTCAGAAATGAATGATGGCAGGCCGAACTGGGACGATCTGCGGATATTCGCGGCCATCGCGGCGACCGGCAGTCTGACCGGCGCGGCGGGGCAATTGCGCCTGTCCCAGCCGACGATCGGCCGGCGGTTGCAGGCGCTGGAGGAATGCCTGGGAGCCGCGCTGCTGGAGCGCACGCCGCGGGGCATGCAGCTGACGGCCAAGGGCCAGGCGCTGCTGCCGCTGGTCCAGCAGATGGAGCAGGCGGGCGATGCCATCGACCGCGCCGCGCCCGGCTTGGCCGACCTGCCGTTGGGGACGGTGCGCATCGCGGCGGGTCCGTGGAACAGCCGGTTCGTGGCGCGGCGCCTGCCCGAGCTGCAGGCCGCGCTGCCGGGGATCGAGATCGAGCTCAGCAACGAGATGACGTTCGCCAATCTGGCACGGCGCGAGGCCGACATCGCGATCCGCAACCGCCGGCCGAACGAAGGCCGCATGGCGATGCGCCGCCTGCCCGAGCCGGCCTACGCGGTCTATGGCGCGCGCTCCTATGTCGATCGCAATCCCGCCGCCGCAACCGAGGAGCGTTACGGGCAATGCAGCTGGATCGGGTTCGACGACAGCTACCCGACCTCGGCCAGCCTGGTCTGGCTGCGGGGCAAGCTCGGCCGCTGGCCGCATGTGCGCTGCAACCACTCGACCACCATCTATGACGCGCTGGTGGGTGGCGCGGGCCTTGCCGTCATCCCCTGCTTCGCCGGCGCGGAGGAGCCAAGCCTGGTGCGCCTGACGCCGCCGCTCGGCGATCTCGAATCGCAGGGGCTATGGATGGCCGTGCACGAAGACCTGCGCCACCAGCCGCGCGTGAGGCTGGTCGCGGACAACGTCGCGGCGCTGTTCGAGCGGCATCGCGCGGAGTTGCGGCCCGGCGAAAGCGCGCCATGAACGCGGGACTGGGTATTCGCCGCCTGAAGATCGATGAGCCGGCTTTCGAGATCGTCGCGCGCTGGCGCTACGACGCGTTCTTCGCTGAGGACGGCATCGCGTTCGAACAGTCGTGCGACGCCTTGCGCACCTGGATGGAGCAATTGGGCTACGAGACCGCGTTGCTCGCGGAGGTCGATGGGCGCCCCGCCGGGATCTGCCTGTTCGTGCGGGAGGAGATCGATCCGAAGCATGATTTGACGCCCTGGCTCGCTGCTCTCTATGTCGCGCCGAAATTCCGCAAGCGATCGGTCGGCAGCGCGCTGGTCAGGGCGATTGAGCAGCACGCGCGCGATGTCAGCTGCGCGCAGCTCCATCTCTATACGATCACCGCCGAGCCCTTTTACGCGAGGCTCGGCTGGTCGGTGCGCGAGCGCTTCGACTGGCACGGCGAAAAGTTCGTGTTGATGGCGCGGGAGCTTTAGCTCCGGTCTTCTTCATGCGCCTTCGGCGCGACCCCTCACCCTTTCCCTCTCCCTCAAGGGGAGAGGGGACTCACTGCAAGATCGAGGCTGCAAGCCCTCTCCCTTCGAGGGAGAGGGCTTGGGGTGAGGGGGTGCCGATGCAGCGCCGCGTGCCGCTTACGAGAGCTTCCGAACGTCCGTCAGGTGCCCCGTCACCGCCGCCGCCGCCGCCATCGCGGGGCTGACGAGGTGGGTGCGGCCGCCGCGGCCTTGGCGGCCTTCGAAGTTGCGGTTGGACGTCGACGCGCAGCGCTCGCCGGGGGCGAGCTTGTCGGGGTTCATCGCGAGGCACATGGAGCAGCCGGGCTCGCGCCATTCGAAGCCGGCTTCGAGGAAGATCTTGTCCAGCCCTTCCGCTTCCGCCTGGTGCTTCACCAGGCCGGAGCCGGGAACGACCATCGCGTTCACGTGCGCGGCAACCTTGCGGCCCTGGGCGATCTTGGCCACTTCGCGCAAATCCTCGATGCGGCCGTTGGTGCAGGAGCCGATGAAGACCCGGTCGACCTTCACATCGGCCAGCTTGGTGCCGGGCGTGAGGCCCATATATTCCAGCGACCGCTCGACGGCGCGGCGCTTGTTCTCGTCGGCAATGTCCGCTGGATTCGGCACGGAGCCGGTGATCGGCAGCACGTCCTCCGGACTGGTGCCCCAGGTCACTTGCGGCACGATCTCCGATGCCTTCAGCACGATCTCGGTATCGTATTTGGCGCCGGGATCGCTGGGCAGCGATTTCCAGAACGCGACCGCCTGCTCCCACGCGCCCGCTTTCGGCGCCATCGGCCGGCCCTTGATATAGGCGAAGGTGGTCTCGTCCGGCGCGATCAGGCCGGCTCTGGCGCCCGCCTCGATCGACATGTTGCAGACCGTCATGCGGCCTTCCATCGACAAGGCGCGGATAGCATCGCCGGCATATTCCATCACATAGCCGGTGCCCCCCGCTGTGCCGAGGCGCCCGATGATGGCGAGCACGATGTCCTTCGCCGTCACGCCGGGGCCGACGTTCCCATCGACCGTGATGCGCATGTTCTTGGCCGGCTTCTGGATCAGGGTCTGGGTGGCGAGCACGTGCTCGACCTCGGAGGTGCCGATGCCGAAGGCCAGTGCGCCGAACGCGCCGTGGGTCGAGGTATGGGAATCGCCGCACACGATGGTCATGCCGGGCTGGGTGAAGCCCTGCTCCGGCCCGATGATGTGCACGATGCCCTGCCGGATGTCGTCCATCGAGAAATACTCGATGCCGAACTCGCGGCAGTTCTGCTCCAGGGTCTCGACCTGGATGCGGCTCTCCTCCTCGGCGATGCCTTTGGAGCGGTCGGTGGTGGGGACATTGTGGTCCGCCACCGCCAGCGTCGCCTTCGGCCGGTGCACTTGGCGCCCGGTCGTGCGCAGGCCTTCGAAGGCCTGCGGCGAGGTCACCTCATGCACGAGGTGGCGGTCGATATAGAGCAGGCAGGTGCCATCAGCGGCTTCGTGCACCAGATGGTCGTTCCAGATCTTGTCGTACAGCGTGGTCGGTTTGGACATGAGCGTTAGCTCCAAAATGAAATTCTGTGTGAGCGGTCAAGCGCGGATACGCGCAAGCAACGGGCGTCGGCGCAGCATCAAGCTGCGCGCGTAAGCTCAGAC
>DASYRS010000482.1:0-1998 GCA_036004205.1 Dongiaceae bacterium | reverse complement strand
CGTCGCACGTGTGCCAGCGGGAAGTTGTCACATGACAAGCCCCTGCCTTGCATCCCGGCGCGGGCGGGGGCAAGGTGCCGCGGAACCGCTGGGATTGAAGCATATGACCGTTTCCGTCAGGACCGAAGTACCGCAGGATTCATCGCCGATCCTGGCGGAAGTGGTGCGCGGCGGCATGGTGGAGAGCCGCCATCACGCCAGTGTCGCGGTGGTGGACGCCCATGGCGGGATCGTGCGCGCCTGGGGCGACGTCGAGCTGCCGATCTATGGCCGCTCCGCGATCAAGCCGCTGCTGGCGATCCCGCTGCTGGAAACCGGCGCCGCCGACCGCTTCAAGCTGGGCACGGCGGAGATCGCGCTCGCCACCGCCTCGCACAATGGCGAGCCGCGCCATGTCGAGACCGTGACAAGCTGGCTGCATCGCGTCGGTCTCGGCGTCGGGGACCTGGAATGCGGCCCGCATTATTCGGGGCACGAGCCGACCATGCATGCGATGCTGCGCGCTCGCCAGGAACCGAACCGCGCGCACAACAATTGCAGCGGCAAGCATGCCGGCTTCCTCACCACCGCGGTCCATGTCGGCGAGAAGACCAAGGGCTACATCCAGTACGAGCATCCGGTGCAGCAGCGCCTGCTGGGCCTCTTGGAGCAGATGTCCGGCTGCGAGCTGGGCGAGGTGCCGCGCGGCATCGATGGCTGCGGCATTCCGGTGATCGCGATCCCGATCGCCAACACCGCCTTCGCGATGGCGCAGATGGCCGACCCGCATCACTTGCCGGACGAGCGCGCCGCCGCGTGCCAGCGCATCCTCGAGGCGATGATGGCCGATCCCTTCATGGTCGCCGGCACCGACCGCTTCTGCACCAAGGTGATGAGCGCGATCCCCGGCAAGGCCGCGATCAAGGTCGGGGCCGAGGGGGTCTATTGCGGCGCGTTGCCGCAGTTGGGACTCGGCATCTGCCTCAAGGTGACCGACGGCGCCTCCCGAGCGGCCGAGGTGGTGATGGGCCAGGTGCTGCGCCATCTTGGCGTGATCGACGACGAGATGGCCCAGACTTTGAGCCCGACCCTCACGCCGATCGTGAAGAACTGGGCCGGCACGCCGACCGGTCACGTCCGCCCCTCCTTCTGATGCGAAACCCTGGCTGATGCGAGCCATCGTCTGTCATGCGCTCACCGGCATCGACGGGTTGGCGCTGGAAGAGCGGCCGGATGCCGGCGCGCCCGGTCCGGGCGAGGTGCGCATCCGCGTAATCGCGGCCGGGCTCAATTACGCCGACCTGCTGGTGACCGCTGGCAAATACCAGGTGAGGCAGGAGCCGCCCTTCATCCCCGGCTTCGAAGCGGCGGGAACCATCGAGGCGATCGGCCCAGAGGTGACTGGCTTCCAGCCCGGCGACCGGGTGATGGCGATCCCCGAAGCGGGCGCCTTCGCCGAGGTCGCGATCCTGGCCGCCGATCGCGTTTATGCCGCGCCCAAGGGGCTGGATGACGCGGAAGTTGCCAGCTTTCCCATCGCCTACGGCACCTCCTACGTGGCGCTGGCCGAGCAGGCCAAGCTGCAAGCCGGCGAGGCCTTGCTGGTCCACGGCGCGGCGGGCGGGGTCGGCCTCACCGCGGTGGAGATCGGCAAGGCGCTCGGCGCCAAGGTGATCGCGACGGCGGGCGGCCCCGACAAATGCGCCATCGCCAAGGCCCACGGCGCCGACCACGTCATCGACTACAAGGCCGAGGACATCCGCGAGCGGGTGAAAGCCCTGGTCGGCGGGGTGGATGTGGTCTACGACCCGGTCGGCGGCAGCGCCTTCGAGGCATCGCTCAGGGTCGCGAACTGGAACGCGCGGATCCTGATCATCGGCTTTGCCGGCGGACCGGTGCCGCAGATTCCCGCCAACATCCTGCTCGTGAAGAACGTCGCGGCCATGGGCTTCTACTTCGGCTCCTGGCGCCAGCGCCGGCCGGAGGCGGTGGCTCAGGCCTTCGGCGTGCTCGACGGAC
>DASYRS010000481.1:0-3496 GCA_036004205.1 Dongiaceae bacterium | reverse complement strand
TCCCTGGTCAATCGGGAGGAAATCAAATGGATCTGCGGCACCGGCTATGGCGGCCAGCGCCTCTATGTTGTTCCGAGCCGCGACCTGGTCGTGCTGGCGATGGCGGGGCTCTATGACAGCATGATGTTCCAGGGCATCGTCGGAGAGGTCGTCTTGCGCCGGTACGCGCTGCAATCCACCGTCGCCGGATAGCGCCACTAGGAACGCGAGGCTCCGCGTCGTTCATCCTGCATTCATATCAAGGGCGCTGACAGCAGCATCAAGAATCCTGCAATATCCGAGATCAGGAGCGATGCTGGCATGCTCATCGAGGGGGCCTCGGGATGGATAGCGCCACACTGGCTCAGGACCTTGCGCGTGCGCAATTCGACGGCACGCTCATCACCGATAGTCACGTCCAATATGACCGGTTGCGCCGGGTCAACAATGGACTGATCGACCGCCGGCCCGCGGCCATCGTCCGCGCGACCAGCAAGAAGGACGTGCAGACGGTCGTTCGCATTGCCGCTGAGCGGGACGCCTTGCTTGCTGTGCGCTGCGGCGGGCACAGCTTTCCCGGCTTGTCGACCTGCGATGGAGGCATCGTGCTCGACCTGGCGCTGATGAAGGAAGTGATGGTCGATCCCGAAGCGCGGACGGCCGAGGTCGGTGGCGGCGCCCTGCTCGGCGACGTCGATACGGCTGGGCTGGCTTATGGGCTGGTGACGCCGGCTGGCGTGGTATCGCATACCGGTGTCGGCGGCCTCACCCTCGGCGGAGGGATGGGTTGGCTGAGCCGCCGATTCGGAATGACCGTCGATAATCTTCTTGGCGTCGACATCGTAATGGCGGATGGCCGGCTGCTGCGGATCAACGCCGACAAGGAGCCCGACCTGTTCTGGGCGATCCGGGGCGGCGGCGGCAACTTCGGCGTGGTCACCAAGTTCTGGTTCCGCATGCATGCGCTGGGTCCGACCTTTGTCGGCCGGTGGACCTATTCGCCCAAGGAAGCGCCAGCCGTTCTCCGCCGCTACCGCACGGCGCTGATCGGTGCGCCGCGCGAGCTGACGACGATGGTCGTCTACACGCAAACGGAGCTCCGGATCACCGCTCTCTGGACTGGATCGACGCGCGGCGCCGAAGCGGCGCTGGCTCAATATGGCAAGCTCGGCGACGTTACTTCGGCCTCGCTCGGCGAAGCCAGCTTCCTCGAGCTGCAGCGCGCGGTCGATGAGCGCATGGCGTGGGGCCGGCGCTACTATGCCAAAGGCGGATTCGTGCATGAGATCGACGATGCGACGATTGCCGTGCTCGCGGATTGCATCGCTGACGTTCCCAATCCTGACTCAGAAATCTACCTGCTGCAGCTGGGCGGCGCCGTCTGCGATGTCGACGAGAGCGAGACGCCCTATTCCGGGCGCGCGGCAGGTCATTACTGGATCGTCGAGGGTGTCTGGGACGATCCTGCGCTCGATTCCAGATGTACAGCGTGGGGCCGCAAGGGCGCGGCCCGGCTCGCGGCCAATTCCTTGCAAACGAATTATGTCAACGAGCAGAGCGAAACCGGCAAGGATCTCGCGCTGAACGCCTATGGCGAAGACAAGTACAACCGCCTCGCACGGCTGAAATCGCGCTACGACCCGGACAATCTTTTCCGCCTGAACCAGAACATAGAGCCGCGCCCCTGGAGCGCGCCGAAGTAAGGCGGAAGCAGAAAGGGCGCCACGAAGGCGCCCTCTCCAATTCCATCGACCAGCGCGTCAGCTGATATTGATCCACGTCGCTTTCAACTGCGTGTACTTGCCCATCGCGTGCAGCGACTTGTCGCGGCCGAAGCCGGATTGCTTGAAGCCGCCGAACGGCGAGGAGATGTGGCCGTTGTCGAAGCAATTGACCCACACCACGCCGGCGCGCAAGGCAGCTGAGGTCTTGAAGGCCTTGTTGATGTCGCTGGTCCACACGGCGGCGGCGAGGCCGTAGATCGTGTCGTTGCCGATCTTCACCGCTTCTTCCTGGCTCTTGAAGGTGATGGTGGACAGGACCGGCCCGAAGATCTCTTCCTGCGCGATCTTCATGCTGTTCTTCACGCCGTCGAATACGGTCGGCTCGACGTAGTAACCGCCGGTATCGCTGCGCACGCGCTTGCCGCCGAAGGCGATCTTGGCGCCCTCCTTGGCTCCGGCCTCGATGTAGCCGAGCACGCGGTTCATCTGCGTCTCGTCCACCATGGCGCCCATCTTGGTCTTGGGGTCGAGCGGGTCGCCCGGCTGCAGGATCTGCGCGACCTTCTGGATCTTCTCCAGCACCGCGTCCTTGATCGATTCCTCGACGATGAGTCGCGAGCCCGCGTTGCACACTTCGCCCTGGTTATAGAAGATGCCCCAGGCGGCGGCCTCGGCGGCCGCCTCGAGGTCCGGGCAGTCCGCCATGATGATGTTCGGCGTCTTGCCGCCGCATTCCAGCGACACCTGCTTCATGTTGCTCTCGCCGGAATAGCGCAGGAAGAACTTGCCCACCTCGGTCGAGCCGGTGAAGGTGATGGCATCGACATCCATGTGCCGGCCGAGCGCCCGGCCCGCGGTCTCGCCATAGCCGGGGATGACGTTGAACACGCCTTCGGGAACGCCGGCTTCCGCCGCCAGCTCCGCCAGGCGCAGCATCGAGAGCGGCGATTGCTCCGCCGGCTTGATGATCATGGAATTGCCGGTGGCGAGCGCGGGCCCGATCTTCCAGCTGCCCATCAGCAGCGGGAAATTCCACGGGATGACGGCGCCCACCACGCCCAGCGGCTCGCGCCGGATCATGGAAATAGCGTTCGGCGCGGTCGGCGCGATCTCGTCATAGATCTTGTCGATCGCCTCGGCATACCAGCGGATGCACTGGATGGAGAGCGGGACATCGACCTTGGAGCTGTCGCCGATCGGCTTGCCCATATCCAGGGTTTCCAACAGCGCCAGCTCGGTCGCGTGTTTCTGCATGAGGTCGGCGAAGCGCAACAAAACCTTCTTGCGTTCGGCGCCGGCGATCCGTGACCAGACGCCCTTGTCGAAGGCGGCGCGGGCAGCCTTCACTGCGCGGTCGACGTCTTCCTTGTCGCCGGCCGAAACCTGGGTCAGGGCCTTGCCGGTCGCTGGGTTGACGCACGTGAAGGTCTTGCCGGAAGCCGCTGAAACATAACGATTTCCAATAAAGCACTGATTGCGGTAGCTGAGGCCGTGAGCCCGGTCCTTCCAGCCTTCGACGCTGAGCGCGGCGGACATGGCGGATCTCCTTGGATGGGATTTGGACGCTGTCGCGCCCGAAAAGATGGCCGGAGTTTATCGGCGCCCCCCACCCCCATCAAGCCGGCGGGCCATGAGCTTTTGTGATCCTGGAATTGCTTAGGGGTGGTGGTGTGACGCGCATCACAGACCCGAATCGCAGGCTGGGTCTTTACTCCGAACCTCAGGCGAGCCCACACCCATCCGTCCCCAAGGGCTCGTCTGGACCGGCGCCCGGAGAATCATCCCCTCCGGGC
>DASYRS010000480.1:0-5277 GCA_036004205.1 Dongiaceae bacterium | reverse complement strand
CCCTGCTCGATCGCCAGGGTCTTGTGCAGGACATCGCCGGTGACCTTGGCGGTCTTTTCCAGCACCACCGAATCCGCCTTGATCTGGCCCTTGACCAGCCCGCAGATCCGCACCGATTCGGCCTGCAGCGACCCATGCACGGTCGCCCCTTCGCCGATCACGATGTTGCGGCTCTGGATGTCGCCCTCGACCCAGCCGTCGACCTGAACGTCGCCGCTGCAGACGAGGTCGCCGTTGATCCGCAGGTCGGCGCTGATGATGGATGGGACGGAGGTCTTGAGCGCGGACCGCGCGTTGTCGCCGCTGCCGTTCGGTTGAACCGGTTTGCTAGCCCTTGAAAACATATCGACCCGCCTTCAGGAAAGCCATGGGATCGAGCGGCCGACCATTGTAACGGACTTCGAAATGGACGTGCGGCCCGGAGGATCGGCCGGAACTTCCCAACTTGCCGATCTCCTGCCGATAATCGACGACATCTCCTACCTTAACGTTAATGGCATAGAGATGTGCGTAGCGGGTCACGATGCCGAGCCCGTGGTCAATTTCGACCACCCTTCCATAGCCGCCCTTCCAGCCGGCGAATATGACGGTTCCGGGCGCGGTCGCCAGCACCTCGGAGCGCAGCTTGCTCACCATGTCGATGCCTTCATGGATCGCGCGCTCGCCATTGAAGGGGTCCATGCGCGCGCCGAAGGCGCTGGAGATGTAGTAGCTGTCGATCGGCGCGGTCAGCGGCAGGGAGCGCAGGATGAACTGCAACTTCTCCCAGCGGTCGACCTGACCGCCCAGGGTGGCGACGCTCGCCAGCAACTTCTGCTCGCCCTCATCGCCCCCGACGGCCGGAGCCGGCGCCGGAATGAAGGGGCCGCCCTCGCCCGAATTCTCGTCCGCCACGCTCGCCAGCAGCTTGTCGACGTCGAGCCCGGTCATCGCCACCGTCTTTTCCATGACATCGATATTGCCGCGCGCGCGCTCCGCCAGGTTGGCGACGAAGTTGGCCTGGCTTTCCTGCAGCGACGTCAGCTGCTGGCGCAGGTCGCCGACCGTGCCGGCCATCTTCGCGCGCTCGTTCTGCAGGCGGTTGCGCTGCTCGATCGCGGTGTTGAGGGCGACCGTCAACTGGCGGGCCTGATCTTCGATATCGCGGGCGCGCTCGTTGGTCTCGTTGATCGCCGCTTCCATGCCGGTGACCTTGGCGGTCAGGGAATTGATGCGGGTCTCGGCGCTGGCGCCGCGCTCCGTCACCGCCGCCAGCTCCTTTTGCAGCGTGTCGCTGCGATCGTCGAGCGAGCGGGACTTGAGCATCTCCTCCGCCAGCTGCGTGGCCTTGGCTTGGCGCGCCTCGATCGCAGTGTCGCGATCGAACTCGGCCTGCTGCAAGTCGCGCTTGAGGTTGGAGAGCTCTCCGACCAGCACCTTGTTGCGCTCCGACACGTTGCGCAGGTCGGTCTCGAACATGGTCAGCCGGTCGCGCAGCGCCGATTTCAGCGCGGCATCGCCGCGGCCCGCCATGCTGGCCAGCATGGCGTCGGGGACCGACGGCGACGGCTGGGCGAGATCGCCGGCAGGATTGGTGCGCGCGGCCAGCGCCGCCACTTCGGCGTCCGCCGCCGCGATGCTGTCGCCGGCCCGCTCGACGTAGTCGCCGAACGCGGTCAGCAGCTCGTTATAGGCCGATTCCGCCTGGCGGACGGCGATGTCGCGGGAATATTGGTGCAGTTGCTCGACCGCGAGATTGATCGACGCGCCGAGCGCGCCCAGCACGACGCCGCCGAGCACGGTGGTGGCGATCAATTGCGCGCGGGTGGACAGACAGATGAACTGAATCCGGCCACTGGTACGGATGATGATTTCGCGCGGGGCGAACCACCGGCGAATCGCCTCGCCAATTCGGGCCTTCACGTCTTTCATCTCTGCTATACCCCCCAACAGGATGAAGGATTGCACAAAACGCACGTCGACTCCTTGGGGGCCACACACCCAGGGAGCGGCAAGCAACACACCGGCAATCTATGCTCTTAGCCACCCATACCGCCGTGCGGTTAAGGTTGTATTAACCATCCCGCAGGCTCGTCGTTCGACGCACCTTATGCAGCGAAATCCGAGGGCGCAAGCTTAATATGCCCGCACAATATTGTGTGACATTTCAACACCCTGAGTCACCATTTCAGCACAGCGCGAGAAGGCCCGATTCACTTGGTTTTGCGGAAGTTCCGGTCGACATATTCGAGCACCGCGGCCACGCTCTGCTCGACCGAGAGGTGGTCGGTATCGATGGTGAGCTCGGGTGATTCCGGCATCTCATAGGGTGCGGTGACGCCGGTGAACTCCGCGATCTCGCCGGTGCGCGCGCGGCGATAGAGGCCCTTGGGATCGCGCTTCTCGCAGGTCGCGAGGCTGGCCTTGATATGGATCTCGTGGAAGCCGTTGCCGGCGGCGGCGCGCGCGCGCTGGCGGTCGGCGCGGTAGGGCGAGATGAAGGCGGTCACCACGATCTGGCCCGAATCGGCGAACAAGGCGGCCACTTCACCCACGCGCCGGATGTTCTCCGCGCGGTCCTCGGGCGAGAAGTCGAGATTGGAGTTGAGGCCCCGGCGCACGTTGTCGCCGTCGAGCACATAGGTCTGGTAGCCGCGCCGGAACAGCTCCTGCTCCACCGCCATGGCGATGGTGGACTTGCCGGCGCCAGACAGACCGGTCAGCCAGAGCACGCCGCCGGTATGGCCGTTGCGCGTGATGCGCTGCGCGTTGCTGATGCGGTGGGCTTCCGCCCTGAGGTTCGTGGACTTGATGGTGACCAGCTTCCGCTGATCGGGATAGTCCCGCATGCTGATGGTGCCGCCGGCGACGATGTTGGCCCCGTCGCTGAGCACGAACCGGCCGGTGTGCGGATTGTACTCCACTTCGTCCAGCGCCAGCATGGCATAGGAGCGCAGCACGACGTCGGCGATCTCGTTGCGCTCGACCTTGTCGGCCGGGCGCTGCGCCAGTGCGTCGGGATCGTAGATCGCTTCGATCGCTTCCACGATGACCTGCACATCGCGCGTCTGCAGCCTGAGGCGATAGGCATCGCCGCGCACCAGCGGCTTCCTGCCGAGCCAGAACAGGCGGCCGCGGAACACGTTGGTCTCGATCGGCGGGTGTTCCGCGTGGCTCGCGATCTCGCCGCGCTCGATGAAAAGCTGATCGTTCGTCGTGATGCCGATCGATTGACCGGGCTCGGCTTCGTTCGGGTCGGCAGCGTTCCACGCTTCGATGCTCTTGACCCGCGCCAGCTTGTTGGACGGCGAGAACAGCAGCCGGTCGCCGACCTTCAACCGCCCGCTGGCGATCCGCCCGGCGATGATCCGCCGGTCGTCGAACTTGTAGACGTCCTGGATCGGCAGGCGCAGCGGCAGCGCCGCGAGGTCGCCCTGGCTGCGGAACGAATCGAGCGCCGCGACCAGAGTCGCGTCGCGGTACCAATCCATGCGGTCCGAGCGGTGGACCAGGTTGTCGCCGTCGCGCGCCACCGCGGGGATGACGAAATTCGGCACGATGCCGATCTCGCCGAGATAGCGGACATACTCCGCCTTGATCGCCGCGAAGGTGGCTTCGGCACAGCCGGCCAGGTCCATCTTGTTGACCACCACGACGATCTGGCGGATGCCGAGCAGGCCGAGCAGGAAGGCATGGGTGCGCGATTGCTGCTGCACGCCCTGGCTGGCGTCGATCAGCATCACCGCCGCCTCGGCGCTGGAGGCGCCGGTGATCATGTTCTTGATGAATTCGCGGTGGCCGGGCGCATCGATGATGGTGTAGTCGCGCTTCGGCGTCTTGAACCAGATCTGCGCGGTGTCGATGGTGATGCCCTGGTCGCGTTCCGACTGGAAGGCGTCCATCAGGAACGCCCATTCGAACGGCATGCCGCGCCGCTCGCACATCGCCTTGATCTGATCCAGCTTGCCGTCGGGCAGCGAACCGGTGTCGTGGAACAGGCGGCCAACCAAGGTCGACTTGCCGTGGTCGACATGGCCGACGATGACGATGCGCATCAGGTCGCGTTCAGTATTCATCGCGCGCGCACTCACATATAACCCGCGGCGCGCAGCCGCTCGAACGCATCCTCGGTCTCGCGGTCCATGGCGCGCCCCGCGCGCTCGGGCGCGGTCGTCCGCTCTAGTTCGACGATGATCTCCTGGACCGTGTTCGCAACGCTAGCGATCGGAGAGGTGATGTCCTGGTCGCCGAGCGAACGGTAGCGTTTGCCGTTCCTGGCGAAGTAGAGCTCGACCACCGGGATATTCTCGCGCGCGATGTAGCGCCAGATGTCCAGCTCGGTCCAATGCAGCAGCGGATGGACGCGCAGATGCGTGCCGGCCGGCAAATCGGTGTTGAAATAGTCCCAGAATTCCGGCGGCTGGTCGCGGAAGTCCCACTGCCCGCTTTCGCCACGCGGGCTGAACACCCGCTCCTTGGCGCGCACGCTCTCCTCGTCGCGCCGGATGCCGGCGATGATGCCGTTGAAGCCGTAGCGCTCGATCGCGTTCTTGAGGCCGAGGGTCTTGCGCGCGGCGGACCGGGCGGCCGGCGGCAGGGTCGGATCGACCTCCTCCACCGGCGGGCACTTGTCCGCGATCAGGTTCAGCTTCCACTCCGTCACATAGCGGTCGCGGAAGGCGTACATCTCGGGAAATTTCTTCTCGGTGTCGATGTGCATCACCGGAAACGGCACGTGGCCGAAGAACGCCTTCTTCGCCAGCCACACCATGACATTGCTGTCCTTGCCCAGGGACCAGAGCATGGCAAGCTTGTCGATGCGGTTGAAGGCCTCGCGCAGGATGTAGACGCTCTGCGCTTCCAGCCGGTCCAGATGATTCATGTGCCTCTTCGTGACTCCGGGCCCGAACGAGCCCATAAGGCAGCTCTGCTGTCCTAATTGCGGGATGCTTTACATATAACCCGTCATCCGCGTGTGCAACCGTCGAACTGTTAACCTTTTCACAGAAAGGTGATTTAGTCGCAGGCGGAGGAAACGCTACCGTCTCTGGTAGCTGCGACAGACTGAAAACTTGAGCTCAGGAGGATTTCCAATGACCTCGATTCGAAAGATCACCGGCGCCACGCTCGCAGCCACCGCCGCAGCCATGTTATTGGGCGGCGCGGTCAGCCTGACCAGCGCGCCGGCCCGCGCCGACAGCGTCCATTGCGCTGGCATCAATGCCTGCAAGGGCCAGAGCGCCTGCAAGTCCGCCAGCAATTCCTGCAAGGGCCAGAACGCCTGCAAGGGCCAGGGCT
>DASYRS010000479.1:0-11370 GCA_036004205.1 Dongiaceae bacterium | reverse complement strand
GGTTCCTCCATCCGACCGAAGGCCGGGTGCTGATCAAAGGCAAGGATTGCACCCTGATGGCGCCTGCCCAGCGCCCGACGGCGACGGTGTTCCAGGACTATGCCCTGTTTCCCCACATGAGCGTCGGCAGCAACGTCGCCTTTGGCCTGCGCATGCAGGGCGTGCCGAAGGCGGAGCGACTGGCCACGGCGCGGGAGATGCTGCGAATCGTCGGCCTCGACCAGGCCTTCGACAAAAGGCCGCATCAGCTGTCGGGCGGGCAGCGGCAGCGGGTGGCATTGGCCCGCGCGCTGGTGGTGCAGCCCGCGGTCCTGCTGCTCGATGAGCCGCTGGGTGCGCTCGACCTCAAGCTCCGGCGCCAGATGCAGGATGAACTGAAGGCGATCCAGAAGCGCGTCGGCACCGCCTTCGTGCATGTGACCCACGACCAGGAAGAGGCCATGGCGCTGGCCGATCATATCGTGGTGATGAACTTGGGGCGGATCGAGGATGAAGGCCCGCCCGAGCGGGTCTATGCCCGGCCCGCGACCCGCTTCGCCGCCACCTTCATGGGCGAGAGCACGATCGTTCCGGGACGGGTCGGGGCCGACGGCCGGGTCGTGACGGCGCTCGGTGCATTTCCGGCGCAGGGCCTGACGCCAGGCAGCGCGGTCCACATCGCCATCAGGCCGGAGCATGTGCAGGTCGGCCCTGCCATCGCCGCGATCGTGAAGGACGTGGTCTATCAGGGCAGCTTCAAGCGGGTGACGGCAACGCTCGCCAATGCGCCGGACGTTCATCTGCTGGCGCGGCTGCCGGCCGGGACGCCGGTCCAGGAAGGCGCCGGAATCTCCCTGAGCTTCGATCCCGCCGAGGTCATTGTCCTCAGGGACTAGGTCACTTCGGACAGGCGCAAGACCGTCAAAAAAGCGCGGTCAAACACCACCGCTCAAAGGTCAAGAACCACGGTGGCGGCGCGCTCTATGCTGACCGAGGATTCCACAAGAGTGCCGCAATGCTGCGTTGCGGCTGCGTCAATTGCATTCGGCCCAGGCGGGGACTAGCCTGCGGCCAAATCGGCGGGCTTGAGAGGAAGCTTGCCGGTCAGGAGATCAGGGATGTCGGACAAGCCGCAAGGCGCTCCGCAGATCAAGGTCAATCGCTGGCGCCGTTTCGCCGATTGGGATGAGCGTCCGCTGCGCCTCGACAAATTCGCGGTGGAAGACGCCGCGGCGGGGTTCGCCGCCTTCTCCTCGCCCAACGATCCCAAGCCTGGGCTGGAGACCGCGAACGGCAAGGTGAAGTCGATGGACGGCATCGCCGCCGCCGATTTCGACATGATCGACCTGTTCATCGCCAACCATCATCTCGATCTCGACATCGCGCCGGAAGCCATGTCGATTCCCTCGCCTGAGATCGCGCGCATGCTGGTCGACATGAACGTGCCGCGCGCCAAGCTGGTGCGCCTCGCCCACGGCATGACGCCGGCCAAGCTGGCGGAGGTGGTGGCGGAGCTGAACGCGCTCGAGATCGCCTTTGCCTACAGCAAGATGCGGGCGCGCCACACGCCCGGCAACCAGGGCCACGTCACCAATGCCAAGGACGATCCGCTGCAACTGGCGGCGGACGCGGCGACCGCGGTCGCCTTCGGGTTCGACGAGGTCGAGACCACCATGCGGGTCGCGCGCAACGCCTGGTCCAACGCAATCGCCTGCGCGGTCGGCGCGGCGGTCGGACGCTGGGGTACCCTGTTCCAATGCTCCAGCGAGGAAGCCGAGGAGCTGCAGATCGGCATGGCCGGCTTCAGCTCTTATGCCGAGACCGTCTCGGTCTATGGCACGGAGCGGGCCTTCATCGACGGCGACGATACGCCCTGGTCCAAGGCGTTCCTCTCCACCGCCTATGCCTCGCGCGGGATCAAGATGCGCTGCACCTCCGGGGCGGGCTCCGAATTGCTGATGGGGTTCCATGAGAGCAAGTCGCTGCTTTATCTCGAGGCGCGTTGCCTCTGCCTGCAGCGCGGCATGGGGGTGCAGGGCACGCAGAACGGCGGCATCGACGGCGCGCCTATCACTTGCACCGTGCCGGGCGGCATGCGCGAGCTGATGGCGGAGAACCTGGTCGCGGTCTGGCTCGACCTCGAATGCGCGTCGGGCAACGATGCCGCCGCGACCGAATCGGAGATCCGCGTCGGCGCCAAGATTCTGCCTTACCTGATCGCGGGCTCGGACCTGATCTGCTCGGGCTTCGGCTCGATCCTGGCATACGACAATTCCTTCAACCCCTCGCTGATGAACGGCGAGGAGATGGAGGACTTCCTGGTCCTGCAGCGTGATTTCGAGGCCGATGGCGGCCTGACGCCGGTCGGCGAGACGGAGATCATCGAGCTGCGCAGCCGCGCGGTGCAAGCGATCGCCGCGGTGTTCGAGGAGCTGAACCTCTCGCAACCGACCGCCGACATGATGGCGAGCGTGGTCGCCGCCTCCGGCTCGGAGGAAACCGAGAGCTACAAGCCGCGCGAAGTCTCCTTCATCAGCGAGGCGATCAAGCAGCGCGGCATCAACGTGATCGACGTCATCAAGGCGCTGGCCAAGCGCGGCTATCGCGCCGAGGCGCAGAACCTGCTCAACGTCGTGAAGCTGCGCGTCACCGGCGACTACCTGCAGACCTCCGCCATCGTGCGCAACGGGCACGTGATCAGCGCGGTCAACGATCCCAACCAGTATCTAGGCCCCGGCACCGGTTACCGCGTGAGCGCCGAGCGGCGCGCGGAGCTGGTGAATATCCGCGACGTGCTGGATCGCGACGAGGTGCTGCGCAGCGAAGCGCGCCACGCCAAGAGCGAGACGCGCCTCATCCAATATCGCACCATGGGTCCGGCCGAGCCCGGCACCGATTCCAAGGAAGTCGTGATCGGCATCTCGCCCGGCTTCGGCCTCAAGATCTTTCGCACCCTCGGCGGCCATCCGCTGTCCTCGGTGCTGGAGGCCCTCACCTCGGGCATCCGCGCCAAGGGAGGCAAGCCCCGCATCGTGCGCCTGAACCATACGGCGGACACCTCGTTCCTTGGCCTCAGCGCCGCGCGGCTGGCGGGGTCGGGCGTCGGCATCGGCATCCAGGCCAAGGGCACGGCCGTGATCCATCAGCGCGACCGGCTGCCCCATCACAATCTGGAACTGTTCTCCAACGCGCCGATCACCAGGCTGGAGCATTACCGGCGCCTGGGCGAGAACGCGGCTTCCTATGCGCTGGGCGAGACGCCGGAGCCGGTCGTGGTGCCGACCAAGGGCGAGGCGATGGGCGCGCGGTTCCACGCCCAGGTCGCGTTCCTCTACGCGATTGAGACCGGCCTCACCCAGGATGGCGCGGCGCCGGAGAATATCGAGATCCGCCTGACGGAAGCGGCGCAATGACCGGCAAGAAGAACCTGACCACCAGCGACTATCCGCTGGCGGAGAAGCGCCCGGACCTGGTGCGCACCCGGCGCGGCAAGCAGCTGGACGATCTGACGCTGGCCGCGCTGGAAGCCGGCGACGTTGCGCTCGAGGATCTGCGCATCACGCCGGAGGCCTTGCGCCAGCAGGCGGAGATCGCTGTGGCCGCCGGCCGCCCGACCCTGGCGCGCAATTTCGAGCGCGCCGCCGAGCTGGTCGACGTGCCGCAGGATGTGATCCTCAATATCTACGAGCTGCTGCGGCCCGGCCGGGCCAAGGGCAAGGCCGATCTGCTGGAGGCAGCCAAACTGCTGCGCGGCACCTACAAGGCCGGGCAGATGGCAACCTTCATCGAGGAAGCGGCGCAGGTCTATGAACGCCGCGGCCTGTTCTCCAAACGCTTCTGAGCCAAATCCCCATATGCGCAAATATCTGATGATCGTGCCGGAAGCGACCGCGCCCGCGGGCCTGGTCGGCGAGACTCTGGTCGGCGAAGGCGCGATCTACGACACGCTGATGCCGGTCGAGCGCTACGCCAGCCACGCGCCGCTCGCCTATCCGGGCGTCCCCGCCCAGCCTGGCGACTATGCCGGGCTCCTGGTGCTGGGCGGGCCGATGAGTGCGAACGATACCGGGAAATATCCGTTCCTGGGCGAGACCATGAACCTGATCCGGGCGTTCGCCGCGGCCGACCGGCCGGTGCTCGGCATCTGCCTCGGCGCGCAGATCATCGCCCGCACCTTCGGCGGCGAGGTTTATCGGATGGATCGGCTGGAATCCGGCTTCTACACCATGGAGGTGACGCCGGAGGGCAAGCGCGATCCGGTATTCTCCGCCCTCGGCGCCGAAATCACCTCGTTCCAGAACCATTTCGAGGCGGTGCGGAACATTTCGGGCGCCATCGCCCTGGCGACCGGCGGCGCCTGCCCGGTCCAGGCGCTCCGCATCGGGCGCGCGACCTATGGCACCCAGTTCCACCCGGAAGTCACGATCGACATCGTGCGCGACTGGATCCGCAAGTTCGGAACCACCTTCACCGACGAGGAGCCGCGGCTGCTGACCGACCTGGACCGCCAGTTCCGTGAAAACTTCGCCAAGCATCGCGCACAGTGCCAGGCGCTGGTGCGGAACTGGCTGGCCTTATCGGCGAACTGAGCACCGCCTATGCAAATAAACCTGTCAAATTGGCCGCGGGAGATGTCAAGCCGGGCTTGCTGAGAGGGCTGAAATTGGCGAGCATGCCGTCGATCCGGGGTTGGGCTGGCAGTAGTCCCGACATCAGCGGCCGAATAATCGGTACGACCCGCCAATCACGCGGGACCAAGCGCGGCCGGCGCAGACGCGCACCGGTCCAAACGAGTCGGATCGCAACAGGGAATCTCAGCTTAGGGGGAGGTACAAGGTGGCTAATCAAACTGGAAGTACCGCGTATGACGTCACCGGTCGCAAGGACGTCAGCCTATTGCATGGCAAGGCCGTCGGACTGATCGGCGTTCTGTTCCTGACCGTCACGGGCGCGGCGCCCATATCAGCAATGCTGTTCAACGTGCCGATCGCGGTCGGTTGGGGCAATGGCATCGGCGCCCCGGCGGCGTTCCTGGTGGCGACCATCGTGCTGACGATCTTTTCCGTCGGCTTTGCGGCGATGGCGCGCAAGGTGACGGCCGTCGGTGGCTTCTATTCCTTCATCAGTCACGGGCTCGGCCGGCCTTTGGGCATGGGCATGGGCTTCGCCTCCATCGTCGCCTATTGCGTGTTCGAAGCGTCACTGGCCGGCGGCTTCGCCTATTTCGGCAATGCAGACTTCAAGGAATGGATCGGTGCCGACATTCCATGGCCGGTCTTTGCCCTAGCCATGGTGGCGGGCATCGCGATCCTCTCCTACTTCGACGTCAAGGTCTCGGTCATCATCCTGGGCGTAGCTCTCATCTGCGAGGTGCTCATCCTGATCGTCTTCGACCTCGGGGCGATCTTCTCTCCCACATCCAATTTCCAGCTTGCGGCGCTCAATCCATTCGCGGCCTTCAATGGCTTCGAAGAAATTGCCAAAGCGGACGGCACCAAGCTCGCCGCCGGCGCCGCGGCAATCGGCCTGTTCTTCGCCTTCTGGTCATGGGTCGGGTTCGAGATGGCCCCGAACTACGGCGAGGAATCGAGGGACCCGAAGCGCATCGTCCCGATGTCGCTCTATATCTCGGTCATCGGCCTCGGCATCTTCTACATCATCACCAGCTGGTGCGCCCTGTCCGCTTATCCGACAGTCGAGGACGCGATCGCACAAGGCCAGACCGCATCGAGCGATTTCTACCTGACGCCGATCGCGGCCAATGTCGGCGAGTGGGCGCGGCACGTCATGCAGGTGCTCATCCTGACCAGCGCCTTTGCCTGCGGCATGGCGTTCCACAACACCGCCGCGCGCTACATCTATTCACTGGCGCGCGAGGGTGTCCTGCACAGCGGCATGGCGAAGACCCACGCCAGCTACAAGAGCCCGCATGTGGCATCATGCGTGCAGTCGGTGCTGGCGGCGGCCATCCTCGTGCTGTTCATGGTGCTGGCCGGAACCAACGATCCGACCCAGCAGGCCTATCTCATGATCTATGGCCTGATGGCCTTGCTCGGCACGTCGCTGGTGCTGTTTGCGCAGGCGATCGTGTCGCTTGCCATCATTGTCTATTTCCGGACCCATCATCCGGACGATCACCACTGGTTCGAGACGCTGGTCGCTCCGCTGATCTCGTTCGTGGCGCAGATCTACGTCATCTATCTGCTGTTCACGAACATCGAGTTCCTGGGTGGCGGCCTGGCGTTTGCGAACTGGATCTTCTGGATCAACCTCGCCGTCATCGCACTCGGGATTCTCGGTGCGCTGTGGCTGAAATCGGCCAAGCCTCAGGTCTATGACCAGCTTGGCCGTCTGATCTACGAGGGCATGGGCAAGGAGTAAGGCTGCACACGAGCGGCGGCGCGGAATGGCGCCGCCGCTCTTTTTTTGTCCAAGCGATCCATTTGAGCTGAAGGGAGGTCCGCCATGTCGGCATCTCTGAAAGGCAAGTCCGTCATCGTCACCGGCGGCAGCAAGGGCATCGGCAAGGGCATCGCCACGGTGTTCGCCGGCCACGGCGCCAAGGTGCTGATCGTCGCCCGCCATTTGAAGGACGCGGAGGCGACGGCGCAGGAGCTGACCAAGGACGGCGGCACCGCCAGCGCCTGCGCGGGCGATGTCACCAAGCTCGCCGACATGCAGGCGGCCGCCAAGACTGCCGTCGACCGGCATGGCGGGCTCGACGTGCTGTGCGCCAATGCCGGCATCTTCCCGCAGGCCAAGATCGAAGAGCTCAGTCCCGAAACCTGGGACGAGGTGATGAATACCAACCTCAAGGGCACGTTCCTGTCGGTCAAGGCCTGCGTGCCCCACCTCAAGAACAGCAAGCAGGGGCGCATCGTCATCACGTCTTCGATCACGGGACCGGTCACCGGCTATCCCGGCTGGACCCATTACGGCGCCACCAAGGCCGGACAGCTCGGCTTCATGCGCACCGCCTGCATCGAGCTGGCCAAATACGGCATCACGGTGAACGCGGTGCTGCCCGGCAACGTCATCACCGAAGGGCTGGCGGGACTGGGCGAGGAGTATCAGCGCACCATGGCGGCCTCGGTCCCGCTGAAGCGTCTGGGCACGGTCGAGGAGATCGGCAATGCCGCCGCCTTCTTCGCCTCCAAGGAAGCGGCCTATATCACCGGCCAGACGCTGATCGTCGATGGGGGGCAGATCGTGCCGGAGTCGCTGGAGGCGCTGGCTTCGGCCTAGCTGAAACCCCTCCCCCAACATGGGGGAGGTCAGGGAGGGGGAAGCCGCGTTTCGGTGTGAGACAGTCATCGCTTGCTTCCCCCACCCCCAACCCGCCCCCAGGTGGGGGCGGGGGAATGAAACTTGATTTGTGCATAAGCGGCGGCGACACTGGCTGCGGGCTGTCGAGGAGAGAGATGATGTCGGTTACCCAACTGAAATCCAGCCGCGATTCGGAAGAGTGGCAATTGCGCGTCGACCTTGCCGCCGCGTTCCGCCTGGCGGTGGAGATGAACTGGCACGAAGCGGTCGGCAATCACTTCAGCCTCGCGGTCTCCGCCGATGGCAAGAAGTTCCTGATGAACCCGAAGTGGCGGCACTTCTCCACCATCCGCGCCAGCGACCTGCAATTGCTCGATGCCGATGATGACAGCATCATGAAGACGCCGGAGGCGCCGGACGTCTCGGCCTGGGCGATCCATGGCGGCATCCATGCCAGCGTCGCCCATGCGCGCTGCCTGCTGCACCTGCATCCCCCTTATGCCACGGCGCTCGCCGGGTTGGCCGATCCGGAGATCAAGCCGATCGACCAGAACACCGCGCGCTTCTACAACCGGCTCTCGATCGATCTTGCCTACACCGGCATCGCCGAGGACAAGGCCGAGGGCAAGCGCCTCGCCCGCGCGCTCGGCAACAAGCGCACCATGATGATGGGCAATCACGGCGTGCTGTGCGCCGCGCCCACGGTGGCCGAGGCGTTCGAGGACATGTATTTCCTGGAGCGCGCCTGCCAGACCATGGTGCTCGCCTACTCTACGGGGCAGAAACTCAACATCATGCCGCACGATTTGGCCGAGCGGACCGCGCGCGGCTGGGAAGATTACGGCGACAGCGCCTTCGCCCACTTCGCGCAGTTGAAGCAGAAGTTGGACAAGACGGATCCGAGCTACAAGGAGTAGCGCGCCTCCACAAAAAACTGTCATCCCGGGCAAGCAGCGAAGCTGCGCGACCCGGGACCCATGCGATCTATCAGCGCTTCTGGAGAGATGGCATGGGTCCCGGCTCTCGCTACGCTCGGCCGGGATGACAGTAAGGGGTGGAGTGAGGGTCGAGCGCTTCTAATGTCCCGTCTTCACCCGCCGATAATGGCGCGGTGAGGTCCCCGTCCAGCGCGTGAAGGCGCGGCTGAACGCGCTCAATTCCGAATAGCCCAGCAGCAATGCGATCTCCGTCAGCGGCAATTGGCGCTGCTGCAGATACATCTCCGCCAGGTTGCGGCGCGTGGTCTCCACCGCGTCCTTGTAGGTGAAATTATGGTCCGACAGCTCGCGCTGAACGGCGCTGGGCGAGATGCGCAGATCGTGGGCGACTTGCTCCAGCGTCGGTGAACCGGTCGGCAGCCGCATCCGGATGGCCGCGCAGATCCGGTCGAACAATCCGTCGGCCGCGGCCGAGGTCGGGCCCAGCTGCTCCATGCAGGTCTGCATCACGGCGAGCAGTTGCAGGTCGCGCGCGGGCATGGAGCGGCCGAGGATATCGTTGTGGAACACCAGCGCATTGGTCGGCTGGCTGAAATAGACCGGTGCGTCGAAGGCCGATTCATGCTCCTTCCAGGCCTGCGGGCGCGGATGCTCGAAATGCACTTCCTCAGGCGCCCATTTCGGGCCCAGGGATTCGCGGATCACGTTGAGGAACATGCCGAGCGACAGCTCCGCATCCTGCCGCCGCGCCACGATATCCGGCGCGACGATCTGGTATTCGAGCCGCAGCAGGCCATCCTTGCGCTTCACACAGCGCAGGAACGACGAGCCCTGCTGATAGCGGAAGAGATTGACCAGGTTCTCGAGCGCGCTGCCGACCGTGGGCGATGAGATCGCCGCATAGCCCCAGAGCCCGAGATCACGCGGCATGAACTGGTTGCCGAACCACAGGCCGAAATTATCCTGCTGGGTGCGGCGCGCCGCTTCTTCGAACAGCGTGATGAAAGCGGCGAGGCGAAGCTGCAGCGTCGGCATGCCGGCCATTTCCGGCGCGATCCCGGCGTTGCCGAAGATGCTGTCGATGTCGCCGTGCAGCCGCTCGATATGCCCGACGATGCCGGTGGCGGCGGAAGCCAGGATCGCCGGCGCAGCGCTTGTCGGCGCCGCTGCCGGACCGCCACTCTCGGCAGTCCCATCGATCCTGCTCATGGGCTCCCCTGAAGGTTTCAGCCTTACGCAGAAGGTGCCGATCTTGACACAGGCATTGCAAGCGGATCAAGGCGCCCGGAACGTCCAGCCAAAACGTCGTCTCTGTCAAAATTGCCCGCTCACCTGTCAAGCAACGCGCCATCCCCACATCTAGCTTGCCCCAATGCGCAGATGCCCCTAGCAGCACGATGCGACGGGCGAATCAGGAATCGTGCGCAGGGGCTGGAATGAGCGGATTATCGACCCACGAGCAGTTGCTGCAGGCCGTCGGCCATGTGGCGGAAGCAGCCTTGCCGCGGTGGGGCCTCGCCGGCGCGACGCTCAAGATGATCAACCATTCCGAAAACACGACCTATCTCGTAACGCCCGCGAACGGCGCGCGGCCGGTCATTCTGCGCGTGCACCGCGAGGGCTATCACAGCGTCAACGGCATCAAGAGCGAGCTGGCCTGGATGCATGCCTTGCAGGCCGAAGCGAACGTTCTGACGCCGCAAGCGATCCGCGGGCTCGATGGCGAGGAGATTCACACCGTCTCGCATTCCGCTTTGCCGCGACCGCGCAATTGCGTTTTGTTCCATTTGATCGACGGCTACGAGCCGCAACAGGAAAACCTGATCGAGCCCTTCAAGCAGCTCGGCGAAGTGACGGCGCGCACGCATATCCATTCGATGGGCTGGAAGCGGCCGCCCTATTTCGAGCGCCTGTCCTGGGACTTCGAGCATTCACTGGGCCAGCATCCGAACTGGGGGAAGTGGGAAGAAGGGCCGGACATGACAGCTGCGCGCCGGCCGCTGCTGCAGCGCCTGGTCGACACGCTTGAGCGGCGCCTGAAGAAATTCGGCCAGACGCCCGATCGCTACGGCCTGATCCACGCGGACTTCCGCCTCGCCAATCTCCTCATCCACCAGGGCAACACACGAGTCATCGACTTCGACGATTGCGGCATCGGCTGGTTCCTCTACGACGCCGGCACCGCCGTCAGCTTCTTCGAGCACAAGCCCGAAGTGCCGGAGCTGATGGAAGCCTGGAAGGAAGGCTATCGCCGCATCCGCGCGCTCTCCAAGGAAGAGGACGACGAGATCTGGACCTTCATCCTGCTGCGGCGAATGTTGCTGCTCGCCTGGATGGGTTCGCACCACGAAACCGACCTCGCCAAGCAGGAAGGACCCGCGTACTGCGCCGGCTCCTGCGGCATGGCCGAGGCCTATCTGAGCAAGTACGGCTGAGGAGTTGCTGATGGCCAATCCCGACAATGCCGAGATGATCGAGGCGCAGAGCGCCGAGAAGAAGGAGTTCATCCGGAAATCCATCGAGTTCTGGAATCCCGGCAAGACCCAGTTCTGGCAGGACGTCGGCGTCGATCTGGTGATCGACCGGCGGCAGGACTACTTCCTCTACGACATGGACGGGCGCCGCCTGATCGACGTTCACCTGAACGGCGGCACCTACAATATCGGCCATCGCCATCCCGAGCTGGTCGAGGTGCTGAATCGCGGCACCCAGCGCTTCGACATGGGCAACCATCACTTCCCCGCGCTCGGCCGCACCGCGCTGGCCGAGAAGCTGGCCAAGAGCTGCGGCGGCGATCTGCACTACACCATCTACGGCTCGGGCGGCGGCGAAGCGATCGACATCGCCATCAAGACCGCCCGCCACGCCAAGCAGAAGAAGAAGATCGTCTCCATCGTCAAGGCATATCACGGCCACACCGGCCTTGCGGTCGCGACCGGATCGGAGCGCTTTTCCAAGCTGTTCCTGTCCGATCGGCCGGACGAGTTCTTCAGCGTGCCGTTCAACGACCTCAACGCGATGGAAGATGCGCTGCGCGGCAAGGACGTCGCCGCGGTGATCATGGAGACGATCCCGGCGACCTACGGCTTCCCCATGCCGCTGCCCGGCTACCTCACCGAGGTGAAGAAGCTGACCGAGCGCTACGACGCGCTCTACATCGCCGACGAGGTGCAGACCGGCATGATGC
>DASYRS010000478.1:0-9225 GCA_036004205.1 Dongiaceae bacterium | reverse complement strand
CCGTCGTTTTTTGGAGCGCGGAACAGATCGCAACTCTGGATTGCTGTCTTTCACAACAATATACTTAAAGTAGCACCTGCTTTGCAAGGCGGAATTTGCGGGAGTGCTTGCCTGCCGGGCGCCGAAGCGCCATAACGCGGCCCTCAGCAACGGGTGGGTCTGCCGGTGAAATCCGATTCGACGCAGCTTCCGGTTCGCAGCCGCGCGGCGGCGGCCGTCATTCTCGCAGGAAAGGGCGAAACGGCGCGCGTCCTGGTGCTCCAGCGCAACAAGAATACCTCGCGCGGCCTGTGGAGCCTGGTGATGGGGCGGATCGAGAAGGGCGAGAGCGCGGCGGACGCGATCCTGCGCGAGATCGCGGAGGAGACCGGGGTCACGGTCGAGGCGCTCTATACCTCCGGCTGCTGCGATACCTTCTTCAATTCCGGCGCCAATTCGATCGAGATCATGCCGATCTTCGTCGCGCCCTTCGCCGAAGCGCCCGAGGTCACGCTCGACCACGAGCATCTGGCCTATCGCTGGCTCGGCTTCGCCGAGGCGATCGAGATCCTGGCTTACCCCGGCCAGCGCCAGGCCTTGCCGGAAATCAAGCGCGACTTCGTCGACCGCACGCCGCCGGAGTTCCGGCTGATCCGGGATCGCTGAGTCGCGGTTCTCCTACCTCGTCGCGTTCGGGCCAAGTCCGACCATGACGGTGTTTCTTTGGGACCGCAGCACTGTTAGATTGCGGCGGACATCGACTCCATCGGGCCATGCGCACCCTCTATCACTTTCCGCTGCAACCCCAATCCCGCAAGCTGCGCTTGCTGCTGAAGGAAAAGCATCTCGATTGCGACCTGGTCGTGGAGCGGCCGTGGGAGCGGCGCGAGGCGTTCCTGCGCCTCAATCCCGCCTGCGAGACGCCGGTGCTGACGGAGGATAGCGGCCTCACCTTGAGCGGCGATTACGCCATCACCGAATATCTGGAAGAAGCCTACGAGGAGCCCGCCATGCTCGGCCGCGCCAAGGTCGAGCGCGCGGAGGTGCGGCGCCTGATCGCCTGGTTCGACGGCAAGTTCCAGCGCGAAGTCACCCAGCATCTGCTGGAGGAAAAGGTCGTCAAGCGGCTTTATGGCCGCGGCGGGCCGGATTCCAACGCGCTGCGCGCCGGCAAGGCCAACATCCAGGTCCATCTGCATTACGTGAGCTGGCTGATCGACCGGCGCAACTGGCTGGCGGGCGAGGAAATCTCCGCCGCCGACCTGGCCGCCGCCGCGCATCTATCGTGCCTCGACTATCTCGGCGACGTGCCGTGGGACGAGCATCCGGTCGCCAAGGAATGGTACGCGCGGCTCAAGTCCCGCCCCAGCTTCCGCCCGCTGCTGGCCGACACCTGGCCCGGCACCCCGCCGCCGGCGCATTACGCGAATCTGGATTTTTGACGGGTTTCTATACCCGTCATGGTCGGACTTGGTCCGACCATGACGATGGAGAGCACGCTCCTCATTCCCCTTTGATATCCAGCTTCTCGATGTTCTTCTGCGCCTCGTTGGCGATGTCGGTGCCGGGCATCACCTGGATGACCGCCAGCCAGTCGGAACGCGCACCTGCGAGGTCGCCCTTGGAGCGGCGCAGGTAGCCGCGTTCCAGCAGCGCACCGGGATGGCTGGGCGAGAGCTTCAGGGCCTGCTCGATATTGTCCTCGGCGAGGTCCGGATTCTCGAGCTGGCGATAGGCGGCGGCCCGCATGGCATAAATGTCGGGGTTGCCTGGTGCGAGATCGGAGGCGACGTTGAGATCGTCCAGCGCCTCGAAATACATGCCCGCCGCGCCATAGGTCAGCGCACGGTCGATCAGCAGTTCGATATCCTTCGGATTGAGTTTCAGGCCCTGGTTCTGGGCATAGAGCGCGCGCTGGGGATTGCCGGCCTTGACCCAGGCCTGGCCGGCCTGGGCGAACAGTTCGGCGGCCAGCGGCGACTTCACCTGGGGCATAGCCTGGGCGACCCGCTCCAGCTCCAGCGCGCCATCCTCCACTTGCCCGGTGCGGATCAGCGCCAGCGCCTTGCAATGACGCGCCGGGTCGCCACCGCCCTGCTTTTCCCAGGCGACGGCACTATCCAGTGCCCCGGCGGGGTCCCGATCCAGCAAGGACATGCAGGCCTGGTATTGCGCCTGGTTATCGATCGCGGCCGCGGGCATGACAATCGTGCAGAACGCAGCGATTGTCGCCATACACCAGAAAAGCGCGCGTAAGACCAAAGGAGGCATCGCTTGCCGAGGCTTGGTTATGCTTTAGTACTGCGGCGAACCATCATTCGGGTGCCGGCAAATTGCAAGTCCGCCAAAGCGCGCATCGATCGGGCCAAGCCATCCTCTCATGAACCCGCATCTGTTCTGCTTCGGACTAGGCTACAGCGCCACTTTCCTGGCGCGGCAGCTGGTTGCGAAGGGTTGGCAAATCACCGGCACCTGCCGCAGCCGCGACCGTCAGGTCGAGCTGAGCCGCCATGGCATCGAAGCGCACCTGTTCGACCGCGACCGGCCGATCGACGACCTCGCCGAGCTGTTGTCGCACGCCACGTATCTGCTGAGCAGCGTGCCGCCGGACGAAATCGGCGATCCGGTCTTGGATTTGCATCGCGCGGAGATCGATGTCGCATCGTTGCGCATGACCTGGATCGGCTATCTCTCGACCACCGGCGTCTATGGCGATCGCGACGGCGGCTGGGTCGATGAGATGAGCGAGCTGAACCCGAGCGGCGAACGCGGCCAGAGGCGCGTTGCGGCCGAGCGCGGCTGGCTGGGGCTCGGCCAGGCCGCCCATCTGTTCCGCCTGGCCGGCATCTATGGGCCGGGCTCTTCCGCGCTCGACACCGTGCGCGAAGGGCGCGCCAAGCGCATCGTCAAGCCGGGCCAGATTTTCAGCCGCATCCATGTCGCCGACATTGCGCAGATTCTGCAAGCGTCGATGGCGCGGCCGCATCCGGGCGCGGCCTACAATGTGTGCGATGACGATCCCGCGCCGCCCTCCGACGTCATCGCCTTCGCCGCCGCCCTGTTGAACTTGCCGCCGCCGCCGGAGATTCCGTTCGAGCAGGCCGACCTATCGCCGATGGCGCGCAGCTTCTACGCCGACAACAAGCGCGTCAGCAACAGCCGCATCAAGCGCGAGCTGGGTGTAGCCTTGCAGTACCCGAGCTATCGCGTGGGCCTGCCGGCGATCGTTGCCGCCGGCGGTTAAGTCAGTAGTTCCTCGATGGTCGCGCCGAGCAGCACCAGATCATCGGCGCGCGACAAGCGATGATCGCCGTTCTTGATCAAGGTCACGCGGACGTCTTCGCTGTTGATCCGATCCGCCAGTTCCAGCGACAGGCGATAGGGCACGTCGGGATCGGCCATGCCGTGCAGCAGTCGCACCGGACAGCGAATGTTGATCGGCGCGGACAGCAGGAGGTGCCGGCGCCCTTCCTCGATCAGCGCGCGGGTGATGACGGTCGGCTGCTCCGAATAGTCCGAGGGCATTTCCAGACGGCCGGTGCGCATCAGCCGGTCGCGCTCTTCATCCGAGAGGCCGCTCCAGATCAGCGCCTCGGTGAAATCGGGCGCCGGCGCCACGCCGACCATCCCGCCGACACGGCCGGGCCGTGCCAGGGCGGCCAGCAGCATGATCCAGCCGCCCATGCTGGAGCCGACCAGGATCAGCGGGCCCGCGCTCACGCGGTCGATGATGGCGATCGCGTCCTCCGCCCAGCGGCCGATGGTCCCGTCCTCGAACCGGCCGCCGGATGCGCCGTGGCCGGAATAGTCGAAGCGCACAAATCCGTGCCCGCGCGCCGCGCAGAATTCGTCGAGGAAGGTCGCCTTGGTCCCCGTCATGTCGGACCTGAAACCGGGAAGAAATAGGATTCCTTTGCAGTCCCGTGTGCGATCGGTCGCGGGCCGGCGGCGGAACGCGAGGCGCCCGCCATCCGGCAGTTCGAGGAACTGTGGTGTTCCGGAGCCGGCGCCGCTGGTTTCGGAATTTTCGGTTGCCAATTCTGTTGCCGCCCTGTTCTCCGGCACGTATGTTGCCGCATCGCAAGCCGAAAGTGCCCTTCTGGTTGCTGAATGTCGAGCGACACGTCCGCGCTGCAATCCCACGGCCAAGACAAGCCGAAAGCCAACGCCCCGACTGTGCTGCACCTTGTCAGCCGGCTGGATGGCGGCGGCGGATCGCGGCTGGCGATCGACCTTGCCACCGGCCTGGTGGAATCGGGCGGGCGGGCGCTCATCGCCTATGACGGCGAAGCTGCTTCCACCTACGAGCTGACGCGCCACAAGATCACGCCGATCACCGAGGCACTGACCAGCCGCAATCCAATCTCCGGCTACAATGTCACGCGCCGGCTGGCGCAGGTGATCCGCGACCAGAAGGTCGATCTGGTGCATGCGCAGAACGCCACCCTGGCGGCGGTCGGCGAAGCCGCGGCACGCAAGGCCGGCGCGAAGATGATCGCGACCTTCTGCGACGGCCCCGGCGAAGTCGCGACCTTGTCGAAAAAAACGCGCACCGCGCTGCTCAATTCCGACCATGTGCTGACGCTGTCATACCTCACCGCCAACCTGCTCTCCGATGCGCTGCCGGAATTGCGCGAGCGGCTGAGCGTGGTGCCGTACGGCGTCGATCTCACGCGCTTCGATCCGACCCGCGTGACGCCGCAGCGCATGATCCAGATGGCGCAGAACTGGCGCCTGCCGGACGACAAGCCGGTGATCATGCTACCGGCGCGCTACGTGCCGCAGAAGGGCCATGCGCTGCTGCTGGAGGCGCTGACCGAGCTCAAGGAAATCGATCTGCGCTGCCTGATGGTCGGCCCCTCGGCGGACGGCGGCGCCTATCGCGACCAGCTCGACAAGCTGGTCAAGATGATGGAGCTGGAGGATAGGGTGCTGCTGGCGGACGAATGCCGCGACATGCCGGCGGCCTTGATGCTGGCCGATCTGGTGGTGGCGCCGTACCTCACGCCCTCCACCTACAACCGCGTGGTGATCGAGGCCCAGGCCCTCGGCCGGCCGCTGGTGGTCAGCGACTATCCGTGCGCGCGCGAGCTGGTCGAAGGCAGTTCCATGGCCTGGCTGGTGCCGCCCAACGATGCCCAGGCGCTGGCCTGGGCGATCCGCGACGCCCTCGCCCTGCCGTCGGCCGAGCGGCAGGCCCGCACCACGCAGGTGATCGAGAATTTGCAGCGCCGCTCCGACCGCGACTGGATGCGCCGGCGCGTGCTCGGCATGTATTGGGACCTCTCCGGCAAGCCCAACACGCCGTTCTAGGGGCGGAACTTCTGTCCATCACTCGTGTTCCCGTGATTGGACCGCGGCGGCGGACCTTCGCGCCCCTGGCCGCCGCCTAGAGGCACCAGCAAGCGTCGCAGTTCTTGAAGAGACGCGGTCGCTGATTCTCCATCCAGGAGCCGAATATGATCCGCAAAGTCGACATCAACGCCTACTCTCTCCATCCCCCAATTGTCCGCCGCTTTTTCGGCGGCTGGGGCACGCAACTCGCTCGCGCCCGTGCGGCCAGCGTGGGTCGCGAGAAGGCCATGCAGGTGTTCAAACGCCCGCGCTCCCGCCGCTCGATTTCGCTCCAGCCAAGGCGGGAACCGGAGGAGCTATGGTGACGCACCTCAAGCCGGCCGATTGCTGAAAGACTGCTTGCCGCAAACCGCCGATGCCAAAGGCCGCCGCTCGCCCGGCAAGGCCCCAGCAATGCGCTGGATCTCCAGATATCAATCTCCAAGTCCGGCGATTTTCAGAGCGCGCGCGGCATGTATTGGGAGCTCTCGGGCGAGCCCAACACGCCCTTCCAGGAAACGTTCACCCCTCCCGTCCTGTTACCAGAATAGCCGGCCATCATTGCCGCGAGGTGCAGGACATGATCCGCAAGCTCAAATCGGGCCAGTTCCGCCTCTATTCGCGCAAGGTGAACCCGAAGACCGGAAAGCGCCGCAACCTCGGCACGTTCGGTTCGCGCGCGGCGGCGGAGAAGCATGAGCGCGCCGTGCAGTATTTCAAGCGCCACGGCTGACTCCCGCGGTTGATGGCCGCACGCCAACAGAGTGAGGAGAGCAAGATGGCAACCGCACGCCAGAAGACAGCCGCTCGCAAGAACATCCGCAAGGCGCAGCAGGCATGGCGATCGATGTCCTCGCGGGCCCGTGCGCGCTCGCAGCCGAAGGGCCGCAAACGTGCCAAGCCGGGATCCGGCGGAGGTCAATTCTTCCACATCGAAGTCAGGCCGAAGGCCGACTTCCAAACCTTCCGCACCCAGGACGTGGGCAGCAAGGGCGGCATCGAGCGGGTCGCGGGCAGGCGCTCCAGCGGGTCCTGGAGCACCCAGAAATGGCTGATCGCCAAGGACCAGGCGCATATCGAGCGCGGCAAGCTGATCGGTGACAGCGCCGATGCGCGCAAGGTGCTGACGCTGCTCGGCACCGCGCCGGTCCGAATCAGGGTCGACCGCTTCAAGGCTCATGATCGTCCGAACGTGCCGGAGCGGGCAAAGCCGACGGCGGCCCAGCGGCGGGCCCGAGCCCGCAATATCCGCAAGGCCCAGGCGGCACGGAAGCGGGCTTGACCATGGCGACGGCGCGCAGCAAGACGCCCGGCCGCCGCAAGGCGGCGCGGCGCCGGGCCGGCGGCCGCTGGTCCCAGCGGGTGACCAAGCACAGCAACGCGCTGGACCTCGAGAAATCAGTTTTCAAATCGGATGATCCGCACAAGATCGCCCTGTCGCTGAAACGCTCGGCCGAGCGCAGCAAGCGGCGTAAGGGCACGCCCTACCAATCCGCCATGTCGATGCTGAATTTCTATATCAACCGGGGCGGCAAGGGCCTGCCCCGGCGGCAAGTCCGGGTCCTGGAACGGACCAAGGAAGAGTTGCGCAAGGCGTTCGGGCGCGGCTGAAATTTTTTCGCCCAGGGCGCGCCGTCGACCATCCCATCGAGGTTCGAGCCATCCACCAATGTTACGATTTCGTCACAGATGGTGTGACAGTTTCGTGTTTATTGTGTGTCAATGAGCTTCGCTGGCGAGATCTTCTCGAGGTTTTCCGCGGCCCACGAGGACGCTCCTCGCCAGTTCCGATTTCGCCCATTCCCCCAGCTGATTCGGGATGTTCTGACGGCCCAGTTGGCCGCGCTTCCCCTTGCATTGCTGGCCATTGGCGTGGCGGCCGCGTTGATCGGCGCTGGATATTACGTGCTCGCCGTGACGGGAAAGCCGATGAGCGTTCTGGTGCGAGACGCCAATGCGATCGCGGATCAACCCAATTACTTCGCAGCGCTGGAATATGCCGGCATCCTCCTGATGAGCGGGTCAGGATGGATTGCGCTGTTCGCGTCCATGCTCTGCCGGGGGCAGGCGGCGCGATTTCTGTTCCTGGGCGGCCTGCTCAGCATGCTGTTGGCGGGCGACGATCTATACATGTTCCATGAAAGCGCCTGGCGCTTTGGCATCGACGAGAAATTCGTGTTCGGAACCTATGCCGTGCTGCTGATGGTGCTGGTGGCCGGCAATCTCAGGTGGTTCCTGAAGACGCCGTTCGTCCTGCTCGGCGCGGGGCTGATGCTGTTCGCGGTTTCCATTGTCCTCGACTCCATGGAGCACACGCCGCTCGGCCTGCCGGCAGGGGCCGAGGATCTCGCCGAATTGATAGGAATTTGTTTCTGGGGCGTGTACTTCGTCAAGTGCAGCCGCGACGGGGTCTTGGAACACAGGCCAGCGGCCGTGTAGGGCGCCAGCCTGGGGCGGAATTCGATCCGCGCACCCGCCTTGCAAAGGGCAAAACCCATCTGTATAACCGCGCGTCCGGCGTAACCCGCCTCTGGGCCTTGTTAGGGCATGCCCAAGCGCCATCGCCGCAGTTAACCTATTGAAGGAAAATGAAAATGCCCAAGATGAAGACAAAGAGCAGCGCCAAGAAGCGCTTCAAGCTCACGGCCTCCGGCAAAGTGAAGTTCAAGCCCGCCAACAAGCGTCACGGCCTGGTCAACCGCCCCAAGAAGATGAAGCGGCACAGCCGTCGCGATGCGGTGATGTTCGAGGGCGATGCGAGGAAGGTTATTCGCTTCTTCCTTCCCAACGGCCTCTAAACTTCTCAAGCGCGACGGAGAGATACCATGGCACGTACCAAACGCGGCGTTACCACGCATGCGCGGCACAAGAAGGTCCTCGATATGGCCAAGGGCTATATCGGCCGGGCCAACAACAATTATCGCATTGCGCTCGAGAAGGTCGAAAAGGGCCTGCAATACGCCTATCGCGACCGGCGCAACCGGAAGCGCGACTTCCGGGGGTTGTGGATCCAGCGCATCAATGCCGGTGCGCGCGAGCATGGATTGACCTATTCTCAGTTCATCAATGGCGTGAAACGCGCCGGGATCGAACTGGATCGCAAGGTTCTGTCGGATCTCGCAATCCGGGAACCGGCGGCTTTCGCGGCCATTGCCAAGCAGGCGCAAGAGGCACTCAAGAAGGCATAGGGAGCGTATGCTGGCGGGCTGCGTTCGGCGATGCATCCTGATACTACCGCTGGCTGGCGCCCTGGCACTGTTGGGGTGCGACAGCTACAAATCAGACATCGCCGCCGTTAAGCGCGCCAAAACCCTGCCCGGCGAGAGCAACGAGGAACTCGTGATGGATCTCGCCGGCGGGCGCGCCACGATCGAGTGGTCGGCCGAGCACGCCAAGCAATATGACAGCGACGACATGGTCGCCGTAACCGCGGAGATCAACCGTCTCGGCCAGTTCGGCAAGCGCAGCAAGATCGAGCTGATCTACGTCCACGACCGGGGCGCCAAGCAGGTGACGTTCCAGGAGCTGCGGCTCAACGGCCAGCGGCAGGACCTGCTGTCGGGGGCGGCCCTCAACACGATACTGCTGGAGCAGTTTAAGCTGCGATTGCAATAGAAGTCCGGCCATTCAGACCATGGTGGGGAGGCCGGACTTGCTCCGGGCCTCCCCTTCTCGTATCTGGATGGCGCGAAAGTTGAGGATGGGATCGATGCAACATCTGGATGGGCTCAAGGACAAGTGGCTGGCGGCGATCGCCGGCGCGGGAGCCCTGGATCAGCTGGAAAGCCTCCGGGTCGAGGCGCTGGGCAAGAAGGGCGAAGTCACCGGCCTGATGAAGACGCTCGGCAGCCTGTCGCCGGAGGAGCGCAAGGCCGCCGGCCAGTCGCTGAACCAGCTCAAGGACGCCCTGAC
>DASYRS010000477.1:0-2960 GCA_036004205.1 Dongiaceae bacterium | reverse complement strand
CCGGCGCGCCTTCGGGGACGATCTGCATCAGCGGCTTGGCGGTTTCGGCCACGCCGCCGATGGTGTGGACCTGGAGCTGCTGCACCACGCCATCGACCGGCGAGAGGATGCGCTGCAGCAACTGGCGCTGGTCGGCCTTGGTCAGATCCTCGGTCAAGGACTTCACCTTGGCCTCGATCTCGGTCAGCTCCTTCATGCGGTCGCGCTCGAACTCCGATTGCGCCTGCTGACGCTGCTGCTGCAGCGAGGCGATGGCGGCCTTCGCCTCCCGCACCTTCGCCATGGCGGATTCCTGGCTGCGCTGCAGATCGACCAGCTCCTCCTGCGCCTTCAGATACTCCATCTTGGAGATGACGCCTTCGTCCACCATTTTCTTCGACATCTCCGTCCGCTCCGCGACCAGGGGCAGGGTCTCGCGCGCCTTGGTGGCGTCGGCCTTGGCGGAGGCTTCGTTGGATTTCTGGCGCTCGATCTCCTGGGTCAGGCTCGCCAGGTGATGCTCCTCTTCGAACATCTGCGAGTTGGCGAGCGACATGGCGAGGTCGAACTCCTGCCGGGTGATGCCCTCCGGCGGATTGTTCAGCAGCGTGCCGTCGTCGAGGCTCAGCACCACCTTGAGGCGCGCCGCCTCCAACCGCGCGGCGTTCAGCTCCTGGCGCGCGTTGGTGGCGTCGGCACCGGTCGCGGTGCTATCCAGCTCCACCAGCAGATCGCCGACCTTCACGTGCTGGCCCTCCTCGACCGCGATGGTCTTGACCACGCCGATCTCCAGCGGTTGCACCACCTTGGTCTTGCCGGAGGGGATGACCTTGCCGTCCGCCACCGCGACGATGTCGATCTCGGCCCAGCTCGCCCACCCGACGACGCAGGCGAACAGGGCGCAGATGCTGATGGCGAGGATGCGCCCGGCCGGCGAGGGCGGCGATTCCAGCACCTCGACCGCGGCGGGCAGGAACTCGAGCTCGTCCGGCCGGTCAGGCAGAACCGTCCGGATTGGAATGGATGGCAATTGCCCTCGCGCTTAGGTTGCGATGATGCAGGCTAACTCGCCCGCGCAGCATGGCGCAAGCCTCGGCCTCACTCGGCCTGATAAATCGACTCCGACCCATTTTCTTTGCCAGGACCGGGAAGCCGATCCGCACATCATGCGGACGGCTTTCAGTCGATTGATCAGGCATTCAGGTCCCCGCGCAAGCAATGGCGGAGGCTAATTCATTCGAGCCCATGAAAGGAAGGGTGTCGCGAAAATGAGTAGCCCCGCCCGGATTCGAACCGGGATAGCTCTCCAGTCCGGAGACGAGCCGCGTATAAGGCGGGTGTTTTGCCAGTTAAACTACGGGGCCGCGATCAGGCGCGCGGCATCCGTATTCGACGGCTCAAGGTGGCTGTCGTCTGGCGAAAGGCGGGCATGACGTCGCTACGAAATCCCGCGCGCCTGCAGCGCGTCCTCGACCACGGCGCAGATCTCTTTCAGCGAAAACGGCTTGCTCACCACCCGGTCGATCAGCGCGTCGAGATTGTGCGCGCGCTGGCGCTCCGCCGCGAAGCCGGTCATCAGCACCACGGGCAGAGCCGGACGGTCCTTGGTCGCCTTCAAGGCGAGCGCGATGCCGTCCATGCCGGGCATGACGATGTCGGTCAGCAGCAGATCGTAAGGAGTCTCTTCCAGCGCCGCGAGCGCGGAGCCGCCATCGCCCACCGCCGTGACGCTGTGGCCGTAATGCGCAAGCGCGCGCTTGACGAATTCGCGCACGGCTTCGTCGTCTTCCGCCAGCAGGATTGCTGCCACCGATTCACCGCATGATTGGCCGGCGTTCTCCGGGTCGTCCCCACGCTCCGGTTGCCGGTCTAGCCCATCGCTCATTCTGGCTCAACTCGTCCTTGGGTCACAGAGGCCGCAAACACCCGCGCACCGCCTGGGACCAAGGATATCGGGCCGCCCTTAACAATTCGTGGAGAGCCGCCTTACGGCGCATCCGCCACGCTGAGTATGGCGCTGGGTGCGGTCGAGGGCCAATTGTCGAAAGTTTTCTGGAAATTAATGTTTTGCCCAGGCTCCACCACCAGCTCACGCAACCGGAACCGCATCGGTTCCATCTGGCCGCCCAAATCGTCGATCGGGATGACCATCAGCGTCGGCATGTTCACCGGATATTCGGACAGGTTGAAGATCGTCGCGCTCAGATCGATCACGTTCTGCCCGGTCTTCTCGTCCTTCTTGATCTTGGCGACGAAGTTCGAGATCTCGAGATCGTCGGCGGGATTGCCGGTGGAAAGATTCATGAGCGAATAGATCACGTCGGCGCCCGGCACCGTACGCGCGATCACGTCGCGGAACACGTAGGCCGCGACCAGCAACCCGATCACCAGCCCCGCCACCAGGATGAGGCCGAGATGCGAGCCGCGCTTGGCGGGACGCATCGGGCGCATGCGCGGCGGCACGGTGATGGGGCCGGGCCCCGTCCGGCGCGCCATCCGCGCGATCGGGTTGGATGCCTGGGGCGCCCCTTCGCTGACGGTGTAGCCCTCGCCCCTTGCGCCGGCCACCTGCTCGGCGATCGCGGCCAGGGATTGCGCCATCTCGGCCGGCGTCTCCGGCGGGCTGGGCGGGTGCGACTCAGGCTCTTCGGGTTGCGGCGCCGCGAATGAGTCGGCGGCTGGCCCGTCGGGCGGCTCGGCCGCGGCGTCCCGGAAAGGCGTCGGGGCGGGCGGCTCGGGAGCCTGCTCCAGGGGGGCCGGCTCCGCCATGCCCTCCGGCATCTGGCGCCAGCGGTGGTCGCATTTGGCGCAGCGCACATTGCGCCCGGCCGGCAGCAACTTGGCTGGATCCAGATTGAACCGGGCTCCGCAGGACGGGCAGGCGACTATCACGCTTTTATGGGTCCCCCTCTAACCGCCCCAAAAGGCTAGCGCTTCCCAATGGTTATAGTTCTCGGTGAATAGGCCCGGCAAGCCTGGAC
>DASYRS010000476.1:0-5083 GCA_036004205.1 Dongiaceae bacterium | reverse complement strand
AGGCGCGCGGCGGCGCCTGGTGCTGGCGATGTCCGCCGTCACGCTCGGCTCGTCGATCTGGGCCATGCACTTCATCGGCATGCTCGCCTACCACATGCCGGAGGAGGCGACTTACGATCTCTTCCTGACGCTGCTGTCATTCCTGATCGCGGTGCTGGCGGTCGGTGTCGGCTACGGGATCATGACGGTGATCCCCAGTGGCAATTGGCGGGATGTCGCGGCGGCGATCTTCACCGGCGGCGGTATCTCGGGCATGCACTATGTGGGCATGGCCGCCGTCACCGGTCCGATCGAGCTCGGCTATCAGCCGCTCTGGGTGGCGGTGAGCGTGCTGGTGGGCATTGTTGCGGCGGGGATCAGCCTGCATCTCGCTTTCGGCACCAAGCTGCAGGCGCGCGCGATCCTCGGCGCGGTCGCGATGGGTCTTGCCATTTCCGGCATGCACTATTCCGCGATGTACGGAACCATGATCGCGCCGACCGATCTGGCCAGCACGGCGACATCGCACGTGCTCGACCGTAATCTGCTGGCGATCGTGGTGGCGATCGTCGCCTTCGTGATCTGTGCCACCTCGATGCTGCTGCTGGTTCCGAACCGGCCGGCGGAGAGCGATCACGCCCTGGCGGGCGCAGTGGGGGGAATTGTGTGGGAGCGCGCCGGCGTTGCGCCGGTCGCTGGAGCGCCGGCGGCGGCGCCCGCGATCAGCGGCGACGCGCTCGACGGCCAGGCCCGCATCCCGGCCCAGAGCAATGGGGCGACCGTGCTGCTTGATCCGGCCGCGATCTGCGCCATCCGGGCGGATGGGCGCTACACCCATCTGCAGGACGGTGAGCGCGAATATTTCTGCAATATGTCCATCACCGAGCTGGAGAGCCGGCTGGACGCCGAACGGTTTTTCCGCGTCCACCGCTCGCACATCGTCCAGATCGCCTGCGTGAAATCCATCCGCCGCAAGGGCGATGGCGCGATCGTAACGGTCGGCGACAAGGGCGAGGTCGCGATTCCCGTGAGCCGCAGCGCCCTGCCCAAATTGAGGGCTCGGCTGATGGCCCCGGAACGGACCACGGTGACACGACAAGCGGCAATTCTGCTGTCGTAATTCATGCGTTCTGAACCGCGTTTCGTGCCGGCCGCAACTCATTCGTGCCCGGGCGGCTGATCGCAACTTACTGATCGACCTAGACTTCCTCCCGCGAGGAGCGCCGCAAGGGTGCCCCGCCGCTTTCTGGGAGGAAGCACATGATACCGGGTCGATTCACCTATCACCGGCCGGCGTCGGTGAGCGAGGCGGTCAAGCTGCTGGCCAGCCTTGGCGAAGATGCGCGGCCGCTGGCCGGCGGCCACAGCCTGATCCCGATGATGAAGCTGCGCCTGGCGCAACCGGAGCATCTGGTCGACCTGGGAAAGATCGCCGCCCTCAGGGGCATCCGCCGGGACGGCGCCGACATCGTCATCGGCGCCATGACCACCCAGGCGGAGATTATCGGCTCCGCCCTGCTCGGCGAAACCGCGCCGATCCTGATCGAGGCTGCCAGGGTGATTGCCGATCCGCAGGTGCGCTATGCCGGCACCATCGGCGGCAATGTCGCCAACGGCGATCCCGGCAACGACATGCCCGGCGTGATGCTGTGCCTGGATGCGCGCTACACCCTGGCGGGACCGAATGGCACACGCCAGGTGGCGGCGCGCGAGTTCTACGAGGCCGCCTTCTTCACCAAGCTCCAGACCGGCGAGATCGTGACCGAGCTGCGCTTCGCCGCGCCCGCCGGCAATCACGGCTGGGCCTACGAGAAGCTGAAGCGCAAGATCGGCGACTACGCGGTCGCGGCGGCGGCTGTCACGTTGACGGTCTCCGGCGGGAAGTGCGCCGCAGCCAGCATCGCCCTCACCAACGTGGCGCAGACGCCTTTGCTGGCGATCGATGCCGCCAAGGTCCTGGTCGGCAGCAGCCTCGACAGGAACGCCATCGATGCCGCCGCCAAGGCCGCCATGGCGATCTCCGACCCGGTCGCCGACACGCGCGGGCCCAAGGAATACCGCCAGTCCGTGCTGGGCGTGATGGTGCGTCGCGCCATCGAACGCGCCAAGTCCCGCGCCCGCTAGAGGAGCCGAAAGCCATGACCACAGACGCCAAAGTGCGGGTCGCGATGAACGTCAACGGCCGTGCCGTCTCAGGCGACGTCGAATCGCGCACCCTGCTGATCCATTTCCTGCGCGAGAACCTCAACCTCACCGGCCCGCATATCGGCTGCGACACCAGCCATTGCGGCGCCTGCACAGTCGATCTCGACGGCAAGTCGGTGAAGTCCTGCACCGTCTTTGCCGTGCAGGCCGAGGGCGCGCAGGTCCTCACTATCGAAGGCATGGCGGCAGCCGACGGCAGCCTGCACCCGCTGCAGGCGGCGTTCCATGAGCATCATGGGCTGCAATGCGGCTTCTGCACGCCGGGCATGATCACACGCGCCCATAGGCTGCTGCAGGAGAATCCCACCCCGACGGAAGATGAAATCCGCATGGGCATCTCCGGCAACATCTGCCGCTGCACCGGCTATCAGAACATCGTGAAAGCGATCAGCGCCGCCGCCGAGACCATCGCCGGCCTGAAGAAGAAGGAGGCCGCAGAATGAACGCGCCCGCTCCGACCCGCGCCGAGCGCGAAGCCGCCCTCAAGGGCATGGGCTTTGCCCGCCGCCGCACCGAAGACGCCCGCTTCATCCAGGGCAAAGGCAATTATGTCGACGACCTGAAGCTGCCGGGCATGCTGCACGGCGATTTCGTGCGCTCGCCCTATGGCCATGCGCGGATCAAGAAGATCGACGTCAGCAAGGCCGCGGCCCTGCCCGGCGTGAAGGCGGTGCTGACCGCCGAAGAGCTGAAGCCGGTGAAGCTGGCCTGGATGCCGACACTCGCCGGCGACGTGCAGATGGTGCTGGCGGACGGCAAGGTGCTGTTCGCCAACCAGGAAGTCGCCTTCGTCATCGCCGAGGACCGCTACATCGCGGCCGACGCGGTGGAGCTGGTGGAAGTGGAGTACGAGCCGCTGCCGCCTTTGGTCGATCCCTTCAAGGCGATGGCGCCCGATGCGCCGATCCTGCGCGAAGATATCAAGGACAAACTGGACGGCGCGCACGGCAAGCGCAAGCACCCCAACCACATCTTCGAGTGGGTCGTGGGCGACAAGGCCGCGACCGACAAGGTGTTCGCGGGCGCGCCGGTGACCGTCAAGGAGCTGATCTCCTACCAGCGGGTCCATCCGGCGCCGCTGGAGACCTGCGCGTCCGTCGCCTCCATGGACAAGATCAAGGGCGAGCTGACCGTGTGGGGCACGTTCCAGGCCCCGCACGTGGTGCGCACTGTCGCCGCGATTCTGTCCGGCATTCCAGAGCACAAGATCCGCATCATCTCGCCCGACATCGGCGGTGGGTTCGGCAACAAGGTCGGCGTCTATCCCGGTTATGTCTGCTCCATCGTCGCCTCGATCGTGCTGGGCGTGCCGGTGAAGTGGGTGGAGGACCGGATCGAGAACCTCTCCGCCACGGCGTTCGCGCGCGACTATCACATGACGGCGGAACTGGCCGCGACCAGCGACGGCAAGATCCTGGGCCTGCGCTGCCATGTGCTGGCCGACCACGGCGCGTTCGACGCCTGCGCCGACCCCAGCAAATACCCTGCGGGCTTCTTCAACATCGTGACCGGGTCGTACGACATCCCGGTCGCGCACCTGGCGGTGGACGGCGTCTATACCAACAAGGCGCCGGGCGGCGTTGCCTATCGCTGCTCGTTCCGCGTCACCGAAGCCGCCTATTGCATCGAGCGCATCGTCGATGTGTTGGCCCGCAAGCTCGACATGGACCCGGCGGAAATCCGTCTCAAGAACCTGATCAAGACGGAGCAGTTCCCGTACAAATCCGCGCTGGGCTGGGAATACGATTCGGGCAACTACGCCACCGCCCTCAACAAGGCCATGGCGAGCGTCGGCTACAAGGATTTGCGCGAGGAGCAGCGCAAGAATCGCGAAGCGTTCCAGGCGGGGCAGACCCGCACGCTGATGGGCATTGGCGTCGCCTTCTTCACCGAGATCGTCGGGGCGGGGCCGTCGCGCAATTGCGACATCCTCGGCATCGCGATGTTCGATTCGGCGGAGATTCGCGTCCATCCGACCGGGGCGGCCATCGCGCGCTTCGGCACCAAGAGCCAGGGCCAGGCGCACGAAACCACCTATGCCCAGATCATCGCGACCGAGACCGGCATCCCGGCCGACATGATTGCGGTGGAGGAAGGCGACACCAGCACCGCGCCCTATGGCCTCGGCACCTACGGCTCGCGCTCGACGCCGGTGGCCGGCGCCGCCTGCGCACGGGCCGCCCGCAAGATCCAGGCGAAGGCGCGCAAGATCGCCGCGCATCTGCTGGAGGTCGGCGAGAAGGACGTGGAGTTCGATGTCGACCGGTTCCAGGTCAAAGGCCTGCCGGAGAAGTTCAAGACCATGAAGGAGATCTGCTGGGCCGCTTATAACAACGTACCGCCGGGCATGGAGCCGGGTCTCGAAGCAGTCGATTACTACGATCCACCCAACATGACCTATCCGTTCGGCGCCTATATCTGCGTGGTCGATATCGACATCGATACCGGCTCCACCAAGGTGCGGCGCTTCTACGCGCTGGACGATTGCGGCACGCGCATCAACCCGATGGTGATCGAAGGCCAGGTGCATGGCGGCTTGACCGAGGCCTTCGGCATCGCCATGGGCCAGGAGATCGCCTATGACGCCACCGGCAACGTGCAGGGCGTCACGCTGATGGACTACTTCCTGCCGACCGCGGTCGAGACGCCGGTGTGGGAGACCGATCATACCGTGACGCCGTCGCCGCACCACCCGATTGGCGCCAAGGGGGTGGGCGAGAGCCCCAATGTCGGCGGCGTGCCGGCCTTGTCCAACGCGGTCAACGACGCCTTCGCGCATCTCGGCGTCACGCATCTCCAGATGCCGCACGACGCCTGGCGGGTGTGGAAAGCGGCGCAGAAGCTGGGGCTGGTGGGGTAGTGCGAAATTCACTTGCCAATCCCCTCCCCCGATACGGGG
>DASYRS010000475.1:0-3288 GCA_036004205.1 Dongiaceae bacterium | reverse complement strand
GCCAAAGCGTAGGCAATGACGACCCAGACCATGTATCCAGGGATGGTGATTTCGATCTGCCCAAGCATGAACGACACGGACCCGGATAGGGTCCAAAGAATTATGATGAAGGTGACGAGATTGACGATATTGCGCAGCAAGCTAATCGCTAGGTCGAACGTATCCGTCGTGAACCGATCGACATCTTCTTGAATTCGCTGTTCCGGGTTGTCGGTACCGTAGTCTACCAGCTGCAGACGGTAATAAGTACGGTGCGCCAACCATCTTGCCATGAGATGGCTGGTCATCCACCGCCGCCACCGAAGTTCTAGAATCTGTGTCAGATAAATTGCATAGACGAAGACAACGATGAGGATGGCGACGATGAGAGTGAACTGTCCAATCAGGTAGACAAACTTGCTGACATTACCAAACAGGTGACCGAGCAAGATGACGGGCGTCGGTGTCAGGTCCTTCTGCTGGAGCGCATTGTAAAAGTCCCTATTCCAGTCGTTAAGCAGGACGCTGATATAGACGCGACCCAGAGATAGAACGACCACAGCGATCAGTAGTATCCAGGCGCTTCGCCATTCGTCCGAACGAAAGTATGGCCAAGAAAGTCGCCAGACTTTGGACCAGAAACCGGTCACGGGTGCGGCAATTACCTGAGCATTGTCGGTCATGACATCCTGCCAATGAGATGGGGAATCCCCGAAAGAGCAGCGCCGGCATGATACTCATGCCGGCGCGCTCATGTCATGACGGGCGTGTAACGGTGGGTAACGAAGCCTAGATGGCCCAGGCGTCCTTGACCGCTTGCAAGGCGATGGCGGGCTCGGCGTAGGCTGCGAGGGCGGCGAGGCTGCGCTCCAAGGGCTGGCCGCTGGTATCGATCACCAGCTCCGCCTTGGTCGGTGCCTCGTAGGGGGCATCGATGCCGGTGAAGTTCTTGATCGCACCGCTGCGGGCGGCCCTGTACAGCCCCTTGGGATCGCGACTTTCGCAGGTCGCGAGGTCAGCCTTGACGTGGATCTCGTGGAACCGCTCGCCGATGATCTTGCGGGCGCGGTCGCGATCCTCGGCATAGGGCGAGATCAGGGAGACGATGACCACCTGGCCGGCATCGGCCAGCAGCTTCGCCACCTCGGCGGAGCGGCGGATGTTCTCCGCCCGGTCCTTGGGCGAGAAGCCGAGGTCGCTGGTGACGCCCTGGCGCAGCAGGTCGCCGTCGAGCACGAAGGCCTGCCGCCCGCGCTGGAACAGCAGGCGCTCTAGGCCCATGGCCAGCGTCGACTTGCCGGAGCCCGAAAGCCCGGTCAGCCAGAGGACGGCGCCACGATGGCCGTTGACCGCTTCGCGCGCGTCGCGGGTGACGAGGTGGTCGGGGCCGATCAGGCGCTTGTCGACGTCGCTCGCCTCGGCGCTCAGCACCAAGGCGCCGCCGACGATCTCGCCCTGCCGCAGCAGCACGCCGCGCCCGGTGCGCTGCATGTCGGCGGCGAGGTCGAGCGCCATCAGGGCGCGGCTGCGCACCGTGATCTCGGCGATCGCGTTGCGGGTGATCTCGCTGGCCTGGGTCGGCTGCAGCTTCTCCACGTCGATCACCGCCGAAATCTGCTCGATCTCGACCGGATATCTGGCGGTCGCGACCTTCAGCTTCAGCCGCTCGCCGACCTTCAGGGGCTGGTTGTCCAGCCAGAAGATCCGAAGATTGGCGCGATAACCCAGGATCGGGCGCCGGTCGGAATGGACGGCGACATGGCCGCGCTCGATGAACAATTCGTCATCCAGGGTGATGGCGACGGACTGGCCGGCGCTGGCGGTCAGCGGCGTCGGAGCGTTCCAGGTTTCGATGCTGGCGACCTTCGCCTGCTTGAAGCTGGGCGCGAATTCGAGCCGATCGCCGATGCGAAGGGAGCCGCTTTCGATCCGGCCGACGACCAGGCGTCGCTCGTCGAACTTGAACACGTCCTGGATCGGCAGGCGCAGCGGCTGGTCGGTCGCGACCGGCGTCGAGGTAAAGCCGTCCAGCGCCGCCAGCACGGTCGGTCCCTGGTACCAGGGCATCTTGTCCGAGGGCGCCGCGATGTTGTCGCCGTGGCGCGCGGACACGGGCACGATGTTGGTGGGCGACAGGTTCAACTGGCGCAGATAATCCGTGATCTCGCGCGCGATCGCATCGAAGCGCGCCTGGTCGAAGCCGATCAGATCGATCTTGTTGACGGCGACCGCGATCTGCCGCAGGCCGAGCAATTGCAGGATCAGCGCGTGGCGCCGCGTCTGTTCGCGCACGCCTTCGGCGGCATCGATCACCAGGATGGCGGCCTGGGCCTGGGCGACGCCGGAGATGGCGTTCTTCAGGAATTCCTTGTGGCCCGGGGCGTCGATGATGACGTAGCGGCGCTTGGCGGTGTGGAAAAAGATTTGCGTGGTGTCGATGGTGATGCCCTGGTCGCGCTCGGCCTGCAGGGCGTCCAGCAGGAACGACCATTCGAACTGCCCGCCGCGCTTGTCGGACGCGGCCTTCAGCTCCGCGAACTTGCCCTCGGGCAAGGAGTTGGTGTCGTGCAGCAGCCGGCCGATCAGGCTCGACTTGCCATGGTCGACATGGCCCACGATGGCGAAGGGAAAGCGCTCGGTCAGCGCAACGCCTGCTGCGTTGCCGGCTGCCTGCAAAGCGAATGCTGTGCCGTCCATATTCATGATCCTACATATAACCCTGCGCGCGCAGGCGCTCGAACGCGTCCTCGCGCTCGTGATCCATTGCGCGGCCGGCACGTTCCGAGGTCCTGGTGTTCGACAGCTCGACAATGATCTCGCCGATGCTGGCGGCGTTGGATTCGATCGGCGAGGTGATGTCCTGGTCGCCGAGCGAGCGGTAGCGCTTGCCACCCCGCGAATAATAGAGATCGACGATCGGAATCTGCTCGCGCGCGATGTAGCGCCAGATGTCCAGCTCGGTCCAGCTCAGCAGCGGATGGATGCGCATATGCGCGCCTTCCGGCAGGTCGCTCTTGAAGTGGTCCCAGAATTCCGGCGGCTGGTCCTTGAAGTTCCAGGCGCCGCTTTCGGCGCGGGGCGAGAACACGCGCTCCTTGGCGCGGGTCGCCTGCTCGTCGCGGCGGATGCCGGCGATGATGCCCTTGAACTTGAACTCTTCCAGCACGTTCTTGAGGCCGATGGTCTTGCGCGCGGCGGAGCGCGCGGCCGGAGGCAGGCTGGGGTCGATCTCTTCCACCGGCGGGCAGTCGCGCACGATCAGATTGAGGTTCCAGGTCTTCGAGAAGCGGTCACGGAACTCGTACATTT
>DASYRS010000474.1:0-2955 GCA_036004205.1 Dongiaceae bacterium | reverse complement strand
ACCAGCTTGAGGAGAACCGCTCGCAGTGGCAGATCACGGTCGGGCTGATCTTCGCCGTGCTCGCCTTGCTCCTGCTGATGGCGGCAATCTGGGTCGCGATCATTTCCGCCACGAATCTGGTGAAGCCGATCCTGCGACTGGTCGAGGCCGCCCAGCGCCTGGGCAGCGGCGAGCTCGCGACCCGCGTCAAGATCGGCAAGCGCGACGACGAGCTGGGCGAACTCAGCCGGACCTTCAACACCATGGCGCTCCGGCTGCAGACCCAGCAGGTCGAGCTGGTGGCGACCAACCAGCAGCTCGACGACCGGCGCCGGTTCACCGAACTGGTGCTCTCGGGCGTGTCGGCCGGCGTGATCGGCCTCGATGAGAAGGGCGAGATCGAGCTGCCCAACCGCTCGGCCTCGGAACTGCTCGGCCGCAACGTGATGCAGCACATCGGCCAGCGCCTGGGCGACCTGGTGCCGGAGATGGGCGAGCTTGTCACCTTGGCGCAGAGCCGCAGCGCGGGCAGCGCCGAGGGCCAGATCAACATGTCCCACGGGCCGGTGACCCGCACCCTGCATGTACGCGTGGTATCGGAGCGCGGCGAAGGCGACCACACGCGGATCGTGGTTACGTTCGACGACGTCACGGAATTGTTGGCGGCGCAGCGCAAGGCGGCATGGTCCGATATCGCACGCCGCATCGCGCACGAGATCAAGAATCCGCTGACCCCGATCCAGCTTTCGGCCGAGCGCCTGAAGCGGAAATACCTGAAGGAAATCGTCAACGACCCCGAGACTTTTGCAGTCTGTACCGATACGATCGTTCGTCAGGTAGGCGACATCGGGCGATTGGTCGACGAGTTCTCGTCCTTCGCGCGGATGCCGGCGCCAGTGCTCCGACCGGAGGATCTGGTGGAATTGGCGCGCCAGGCGGCCTTCCTGCAGCAGAGCGCCAACCCCGGCATCGTGTACGACGTCGAGCTGCCGGCGGAGCCAATTTGGGCCAATTGCGACGCTTCCCAGGTCACGCGCGCGTTGACCAATCTGCTGCAGAATGCCGCGGACGCGATCGAGACGCGCCTGGAGATGGAGCAGTCCGGGCCGGATGGCGGGGTGCAGAATCGCTTGACGCCGGGTCGCATCCATCTATGGATTCGCCGCGACGGAGACGAAGTGGTCCTGGCGGTCGACGACAACGGCCGCGGATTCCCCCGGCAAGGCCGCGAAAGATTGACCGACCCCTACGTGACGACGCGCGTCAAGGGCACTGGACTAGGACTGGCGATCGTCAAGAAGATCATGGAAGATCACGGTGGCAGGCTGCAATTGCTGGACGGAGAAAAGGGCGGCGCTTCGGTACAGCTCACGTTCCCGGCGGAAATCGTGCTTGCCGACCCGGCGCTGAAGACAGTACAGGCGTGAAGTAAGCACTGGCATGAATACCCGAAGTGATCGAGGCATGGCATGGCGCGCGATATCCTGATTGTCGATGACGAAGCCGACATCCGGATGCTGATCGCTGGCGTGCTGGGCGACGAAGGCTTCACCACGCGCGACGCGGCCAACAGCGACGAGACGCTGACCTTGCTGCGCCAGCGCTGCCCCAGCCTCATCATCCTCGACATCTGGCTGCAGAACAGCACGCTGGACGGCATGGGCATCCTGGAGGTGATCCAGGAAACCTATCCCGACGTGCCGGTTGTGATGATCAGCGGCCACGGCAACATCGAGACCGCGGTCAATGCCATCAAGCGCGGCGCCTTCGACTTCATCGAGAAGCCGTTCAAGGCCGACCGCCTGATCGTGACGATCGAGCGGGCGCTGGAGAATGCCCGCCTGCGGCGCGAGAACGAGGAATTGCGCGCCCGGGTCGGCGCCCAAGCGGAGCTGATCGGCCGCTCCGCCGCCATGACCCAGTTGCGCCAGGCGATCGAGCGGGTGGCCCCGACCGGCAGCCGCGTGCTGTTCTCCGGCCCGCCCGGCAGCGGCAAGGAAGTGGCCGCGCGCCTGCTGCACCGCAAGTCGAAGCGGCACGACCTGCCCTTTGTCGTCCTCAATTGCGCCACCATGCATCCCGACCGGCTGGAGATCGAGCTGTTCGGCACCGAGCGGAACGGCGATGGCCGCGAGGCGGTCTCCAAGGTCGGGTTCCTGGAACAGGCCCATAGCGGCACCCTGCTGCTGGACGAGGTCGCCGACATGCCGCTGGAGACCCAGGGCAAGATCGTCCGGGTCCTGCAGGAGCAGACCTTCGAGCGGGTCGGGGGCAAGACCAAGGTCGATGTCGACGTCCGGGTCATCGCCGCCACCAGCCGCGACCTGCAAATGGAAATGTCCAACGGCAAGTTCCGGCAGGATTTGTTCTATCGCCTGAACGTGGTGCCGATGCGGGTGCCGGCGCTCCGGGAGCGGCGGGACGATATTCCGGAGCTGCTGGATCATTTCATGCGCGTGGCCTCGGAACAGACCGGTCTACCGGCCCGCGTTTTCGGTGACGACACCCTGGCGCTGCTGCAGGCCTATGACTGGCCCGGCAATGTCCGGCAGTTGCGCAATGTGGTGGACTGGCTGCTGATCATGGCGCCCGGCGAGGCGGGCGAGGCGATCCGCGCCGACATGCTGCCGCCGGATATCGGCTCGGCCAACGCCGCCGGGGTCGCGACCGCCGACGGCACCGAGGTGCTCTCGCTGCCGCTGCGCGAGGCGCGGGAGATATTCGAGCGCAAATACCTGGAATCCCAGGTCTCGCGGTTCGGCGGCAACATCTCGCGCACCGCCAGCTTCGTGGGCATGGAACGCTCCGCGCTGCACCGCAAGCTGCGCTCGCTCGGGATCACGGGGTCGGAACGCGGGGACAAGATCGAGTAGCGGGCGGCCATCCTCCGGCCGCCCTCCGTCTGAATTGGAACAAGCATCATGAAGGTCGTGATCTGCGGCGCCGGTCAGGTGGGCGCCAATATCGCGAAGTATC
>DASYRS010000473.1:0-3441 GCA_036004205.1 Dongiaceae bacterium | reverse complement strand
GTCCAGGCTTCGACATGGCGCGTCTTCACATCGAGGATCGCGCCCTGGACGCCGTCCATGCGGTAGTTCAGGCCCGTCAGCGCATGATGGTACTTCCGGTCCTGGCCCCAGTCGCGCAGCATGCGCACCTTCTGCGCCAGCGCGGAATCCGCGGTCGAGACCAGGCCGCCCTCGCCATAGGCGCCGAGATTTTTGCCTGGATAGAAGCTGAAACAGGCGAGCCGCCCCATGCTGCCGGCGAACCGCTCGCCGATCTTCGCGCCATGGGCCTGGGCGGCGTCCTCGATCACGATCAGGCCATGCTTGTCGGCGATCGCCTGGATGCGGTCCATGTCCGCGCACTGGCCGTAGAGGTGCACCGGCATGATGGCCTTGGTGCGCGGCGTGATGGCGGCCTCGATCCTGTCCGGATCGATCAGCGCGGTGTCGGGCTCGATATCCACGAACACCGGCTTGGCGCCGACCAAATCGATCGAGGTCGCGGTGGCGATGAAGGTCATCGGTGTCGTGATGACCTCGTCATCCCGGCCGATCCCGACTGCGAGCAGCGCCATGTGCAGCGCGGCCGTTCCCGAACTGCAGCCGATCGCGTGCTCGAGACTATAGGTCTTTGCGAACGACGCTTCGAACCGCTGCACCGCCGGGCCCAGGACATAGTGCCCGCTTTCCAGCACGTCGATGACGGCGGCATCGACCTCCGTCTTGATGGCGCGATATTGTGCCTTCAGATCGAGAAACGGTACCATTCGGCTCCTCACAAGCGAACTATCTGGCCGCCCGTGCGGGCGGAAGCTTCGGCGGATTCCAGCAGGCGGACGACCTTGAGGCCGACCTCGCCCGACGTGATGGGCGCGACGCCCTTCGAGAAACTCTCGTTGGCATGCTGCGCCATGAAACTCAGCGCCTCGCGGCCGTCCAGCTTGGGCGCACGCATATCGCCGACGCGATAGGCCACCTTCATCTGGCGCTGGATTTCGGTGTCCTTGATGATCGAGATGCCCTTGTCGTAGATGCGGATCTTCTCCGCCACGTCCAGATCATCATAGACCACCATGGAGCGGTCGCCGCCGACGATGATGCTCCTGATCTTGACCGGCGCAAGCCAGCTCGCGTGGATATGCGCGACCGTGTTGCCGGGATAATAGAGCGTGATGTAGGTGAGGCTCTCGGTCGCCGTTCCCATCGGGTCGACGGCGGTGGCGCTGATCGCCTCCGGCTCCGCCGGCATGATGCGGCTGAGGATCGCGAAATCGTGGACCGCCAGATCCCAGATGACGTTCACGTCGCTCTGGAACAGACCGAGATTGATGCGCGTCGAATCGTAGTAGAGGATGCGGCCAAGCTCGCCGCCGGCCGACATCTCCGCGATCCGGCGCACCGCGTCGGTGTAGACGAAGGTATGGTCGGTCAGGATCTGCCGCCCAACCTTTGCCGCCAGCTCGACCAGGCGTGCCGCGTCGTCGGACGAGCCGCAGAGCGGCTTTTCGACGACGATGTGCTTGCCGGCCTTCAGCGCGGCCTGCGCAAGCTCGAAATGAGTGGAGACCGGCGTCGCGATCGCGACCACGTCGATGGCGGGATCGGCGATCAGCTCGCGCGCGTCGGCATGCACGGTAATGTTGGGATAGAGACCGGCGGCGCGACTGCGGCTCTTCTCGTCGCGGTCCGCGACGGCGACCAGCTTCGAGCCCTCGGCCTGGTTGAAAACGCGCGCCAGGTTCGGGCCCCAATAGCCGTAGCCGATGATACCGTACTTCAACATCGTCAGTTCGCTCTCTGCTGTCGGAGCGCATTGGCAAGAGTCGAGCTCACGGTCTCGATGTCCTGCTCCGTCATCTCGTCAAACATCGGAAGGATCAGGCCGCGATCCTGCGCGGCCTCCGAAACCGGCAGCGCGAAGCGCACGCCCTCCGCCTGCGGCCCCGTGGCGTAAGCGGGTTCCCGGTGCGCATTCATCACGCCCCGGCGGGTCGCGATGCCCTCATCGAGCATCGCCTGCATGACCTGCCGCTGGTCGGCACCCGCCGGCAGCAGCACGCAATAGCTTTGCCAATTAGTGCGCGTGTCCGGCCGGTCCGCCGGCACGGTCAGATCGGATATCCGCCCCAGCTTGGCCCGGTAGGTGTCGGCCAGTTCCCGCCGCCGGGCGACCATCTGCGGCAGCCGCGCGAGCTGGCACCGGCCGATCGCTGCCTGGATGTCGGTCAGGCGGTAGTTGAATCCGACCTCGACATATTCCTCGAATACCACGGATTGCGATTGGTGGCGCTGCTGGTCGTTGACGCTCATGCCATGCTGCCGCAGCAACCGGAGGCGCGCGGCGAGTTCGGCATCGTCGGTCGTGATCATGCCGCCGTCCCCGGTCGACAGCAGCTTGCGCGGATGCAGGGAAAAGCAGGCGAGGCGACCTACGGGCGCGCCGATCTTTCGCCACTCGTTCCCGACCAGCGTCTCGCTGCCGGCGGCGCAGGCCGCGTCCTCGATGATCGGCACGCCATGGTGCGCAGCGATCGCCGCGATCTCGGCCGAGCGGGCCGGCATTCCCAATTGATGGACCAGCAGGATCGCGCCGGTTTTCGGCGTGATGGCCGCCTCGAGCTTCGCCGGGTCCATGTTGAAATCGTCAAGACGGATGTCGACGAAGACCGGCAGCGCGCCGCAATGGCGAATGGCGTTCGCGGTGGCGATGAAGGAATGGCTGACGGTGACGACCTCTTGTCCCGCGCCGACGCCGCTGGCCAGCAGAGAAAGATGCAGGGCCGTGGTGCAATTCGAAACCGCGACACCGTGACGCGCGCCGCAGAAAGCCGCGAACTCCTGCTCGAAAGCGGCGACCTCCGGCCCCTGGGTCACCCAGCCCGAGCGAAGGACTCGCGTGACCGCCTCTTCCTCGAGTCGGCCGAAGGCCACCTTGGCAAGCGGAATTCGGAGAGCGCACATCTATTTCTACAACCAGATCAATGGCTTGGGCATGGAGGCCCACCGATCCATGACGATTGGGCGAGCGGCCCGCAACATTCTCGATTAATGCTGTCGCGTCAAGCGTCAGGTCCCCCTGCCCTTGATACATTCCAGGCGCTCTATGCTAGAGAAATCGCCCACAGGCAACTGCGCAGAGTCCGAGATGCAAGACCAAGTCCGGCCAGATCCCGGCGCTGCGACCGTGGGTTTCTCGTCATTGGCCCTGGGGACCTGCCTCGGCATGGCCGCGGTCACCCTCTTCGCCAGGAGCGGGCTCGGCCTGCCGGCCGCCCTCCTCGTCTCGTGCATCGCGATCGTCGCGCTCGCCACATTGGGGCCGGCGCTGTGGGCTTTGCGCGCGCCGGAACGGCAGCGATGGGTCGGCCCGCTGACGGCGGTGTTGCTGATCGCGGCCTGCGGGCTCATTGGCCTGCTGGGCCAGATCGGAACGATCCTGGTCTCCGCGCTGGCGCTCGGCTG
>DASYRS010000472.1:0-3810 GCA_036004205.1 Dongiaceae bacterium | reverse complement strand
GATCAATATTTCGAGCACGGCTAGCTCCGCCGCAGTCTGCTGGCCGGCAGATAGATCGTCACCGCCGTTCCGAAATTCGGCTTGCTGACGATGCCGATGCGCCCGCCATGCAGCTCGATCAATTGCTTCGAGAGCGATAGGCCGAGGCCGGTTCCCTCGAACCGCCGGGTCAGCTCGTCCTCGACCTGGACAAAGGGCTCGAGCACGCGATGGAGGTCTTCTTCGCGCATGCCGATGCCGGTGTCGCACACCTGCAGCAGCAGCTCGCCCTCCATCGATAGCTGCGCGCGCAGCGTGACCTCGCCGCCGGCCCTGGTGAACTTGACGGCGTTGGACAGCAGGTTGAGCAGCACTTGGCGCATCGCGCGCTGATCGACCATGACATTGGGCAGGTTCGGGCCGGGCTCGAACCGCAGATCGACGCCATGCTCGTTGGCGCGCTCCTGCATCAGCCGCAGCGCGACGTCGCACAGGCTGGCGACCGGCGTTTCTTCCTCGATCAGGTCCAGCCGGCCAGCCTCGATCTTCGCAATGTCGAGGATGTCGTTGATGATGGCGAGCAGATGCTTGGCGCTGCCGCTGATGTCGGCGGCGTATTGCTCGTAGGCCGGTGCGCCCATCGGGCCGTGGATGGCGAGCGCCATCATGTCCGAGAAGCCGATGATGGCGTTGAGCGGCGTGCGCAGCTCATGGCTCATGTTGGCGAGGAACTTGGTTTTGGACCTGCTCGCCTGCTCGGCCGCTTCCTTGGCCGCGAGGATCGTCCGCTCGCGCTCGCTGAGGTCGGTGATGTCGCTGGCGGTCCCGCGATAGCCGAGATGCCCGCCGCCATCGGGATCGAAAACCGGGACGGCGCTGACCAGGAAGGTCTTGTCGCTGCCGTCCTTGGCCCGGATCGGCAGCGTGAAGTCGCGGAACGGGGCAAGTGTCTGCAGGCGTGCCAGCAGCGCATCGGCCACCTGGTCGTCGGCGGCAAGGGCCATGATCGGGGTGCCGATCAGCTCACGCGGATGATAGAAGGTGGCGCGCTGCACGCGCTCGGAGACGATGGTGAAGGTCCCGTGGGCGTCGATCTCCCACACCCAGTCGGAGACCAGGCGGACGATGTCCTCGAGCCGCTCCTGCGTTGCCATCAGGCGCGACGCGATGTCGGATTCATCGGGCACGACCTGCACGAAGCCGGCGAGGGCGGGTTTCTGCCGCGCGCCGTAGCTCAGCTTGGCGTAGCTCGCGCGAATGGTGACGGACCGCCCATTGGCGTTGCCGCGCGCCGACGCGCTCCAGGATGTCGCATTGCTGGGCGCTTCCGCCAGATTGGGATGCAGCAGGCGCTGCGCGTCCGAGGAATTCACCAGCAACGCGGCCAGAGCGTAATAGCCGTCATTGGCCCAGATCATGGTGCCGTCGGGCTCCTGGAAGAAGACGGGGGCCTGTGCCGCGATCGGCCCCTCGGCCAGCAGAATGCGCGCGAACGCCTCGACCAGGTCGTTGCGCTCGCGTATCGCCGGATCGAGCGGGCCTGGTCGTGGCGCCGAGGGCGTCATCGGCCCGGTCTCACGACGTGGTTTTGGGCCGCTGGCGGAGCGCGCGCAGGAAGTCGGGATTGATCATGTAGCGCGCGGCGACTTTGCGGGCTGTCTCCGGCCGCAGCCGGTCATAGAGTTCCAGCCCGCGGCGCAGCTGCTGCGGATCGTCGGCGGCGCCACGCGGATGAATGCGCTGCAGCAGCAGGAACAAGGTGGTGAAGGTCGAACGGTCGAAGCCGCTGACACGGGCCGCGATCACGAAGCCATCCGCTTCCTCTTCATACATCAGGCGGCAGGACAGCTCCTGCGGCAGGGCGGTGAGCTGGCTCATCATTGCCTCGAACAGCGGGACCTCGCCGCGCCGCAGCGTCTGAACCACCAAATCGTGGGTCAGCTCCTGGCGCTGCGCCAGCTTGTCGGCGAGGGCCTGCGCGGCATCGACGTGATTCTCGGCGGTGGCTTTTTCCAGCGCCTCGGTCGTTACCTGCGCGAGGGTGGCATCGAGCTCGGCCCGGTCGACGTTGAAATGCGCCAGGATGAAATCGCGCAAGCCCGCCGAGACATGGACGTACATGCGCTTGGCAAGATCGGCATTGAGATCGTTGCGGCGCAGCAGCGGCTCCTGGAACTCGTCGACCGTCACCGACTGGTCGACCAGATAAGCGAGGGTGGCCTCTGAAATCTCCGCGCCGTGGTTTTCCAGCAGGCGCTTGATGACATCGGGTTCCTTCGGCTCCACCAGCGCGTCGGAGACGCCGTTGCTGACGTGCTTGCGCATGGCGATGGCCAGGCGATGGCTGCGCGTGCGCTTGCGGATGATTTCGATGAGCGCGCGGTCGGTAAGCAGTTCGCTGTGCTGGAGGACCGGCGTCGCGATATCGATCTCCTCGTTGGCGAGGAGCTCGATCACTTCGACCGGAGCGCTCTTGGTGTAGGCGAGCTTCTCGGCCAGGGCCTTGCGGATCGGCCCGGCGACGTCGTGGATCAGCTTTTTCAGGATGTCGTTCATCAGCGCCGTTTCCTGGGCGCTGAATTGCCGGTCGGTCTCGTCGATCAGGTCGCCGATCGCGCTGACCAGCGCGCTGCGGCCTTCGGTGCTGCGGTTGCGCGCCAGGTCAATCAGCTTGCTGACATCGGTGGCGATCACGGGCTCGGTTCCATTCGGCATTAGGTATTCCGCCACGAGGGCGCTGCTCGAAATACACGGGGTTCGTCGCAATTAAAGCTAAAGATACAGACTTACCAAAATCTTAATTTCGGTGCGTAACTATTTGGTCATTCACCGAAATTGCGCCCGGCGGTGTGAGGTTTTACGGGGAAATGGTGCCGGCTACCTGGATTGAACAGGTGACCTTCGGTTTACAAAACCGCTGCTCTACCGCTGAGCTAAGCCGGCATCCCACTGCGGTGCGACCGACAGATAGCCGCAACCGGGCCAGCGGATCAAGTCACCCCTGCCTCGGCTGCCTCAGTTCCGATATTTGACGCCTGGCAGGACGCACAGCATCTCGAACAGCAGGTTGGAGGCGAGCAGCGAGGTGTTGCCGCTGGGATCGTAGGGCGGGGCGACCTCCACCAGGTCGCAGCCGACCAGCTGCAGGCCATGGCAGCCGCGGATGATCTCCATGCCTTGTGTGGTGGTGAGACCGCCGATCTCCGGCGTTCCGGTGCCGGGCGCGCAGGAGGGGTCGAGGCCGTCGATGTCGAACGACAGATAGACCGGCCCGCCCTTCACCTGCTCGCGCACCTCGCGCATCAGGGGGGCGAGGGACTTGTACCAGCACTCCTCGGCCTGCACGACCCGGAAGCCCTGGGCGCGCGGCCAGTCGAAATCCTCGGCCGAATAGCCGGTCGCGCGCAGACCGATCTGCGCGACGCGTTTGCCATCCAGCAGGCCTTCCTCGACCGCGCGGCGGAACGGGGTGCCGTGGGCGACCGGCTCGCCGAACATGGAATCGTTGACGTCGGCATGAGCGTCGATATGCACCATGCCGACAGGCCCGTATTTCTTCTTCAGCGCGCGCAGGATCGGCAGGGCGATGGTGTGGTCTCCGCCGATGGTCATCGGAATGCAATTGTGGGAGAGGATCTCGTCATAGGCCGCCTCGATGATGGCGATGCTCTTCTCCAGGTTGAAGGTGTTGATGGCGACATCGCCGATATCGGCGACGCTCAGGGAATCGAATGGCGCCGCGCGGGTCGCCATGTTGTAGGGGCGGATGAGGCAGCTCTCGGCCCGGATCTGCCGCGGCCCGAACCTGGCGCCGGAGCGGTTGGAGGTGCC
>DASYRS010000471.1:0-7743 GCA_036004205.1 Dongiaceae bacterium | reverse complement strand
CGCAGACACCGGTCCTGGTGGACTACTGGGCCGAGTGGTGCGGCCCCTGCAAGATGATCGCGCCGGTCCTCGACCAGATCGCGAGCGACTACGAGGGGCGCCTGAAGGTCGCCAAGCTCAACATCGACGAGAACCAGGTGACGCCGCCGAAGTACAACGTGCGCGGCATTCCGACCCTGATGCTGTTCAAGGACGGCCAGGTGGCGGCGACCAAGATCGGCAACATGCCGAAGCGGCAGCTCGCCGATTGGGTCGATTCGGTCATCTGACCCGAACTCATTTCGGAAATGAAAAGCCCCGTGCCGTTGGCGCGGGGCTTTTGCTTTGTGCGCCGAGACGGCTAGATCAGGCCTTTGTCCTCGGCTTCCTTGTAGGTCATGTACGGATGCCGGACCGAGCGGCCGACGGCCAGGAGCACGCAGGCGGCGTGGGCGCGCGCCTCGCATCCTTGCAAGGCGGTGCGGCTGAAACTGATCTCGTCGCGGCACTGCACCGACTGGCAATAGGCGTAGAAGCCGACCGTGCCCTTTTGCGAGACCGCGAAAGCGCCGCTGCGTCCGCCGCCGATGGTGCGGTAGTATTTGTTAAGGTGCTGCTCCACCTGGAGGCTGATGAAGACCGGATCGCCCGCGGGCTGGGAGGGCTTCGAGACCGGGGCCGAGTAGGTGGCGCAGCCGGAAAGGAGTGCTGCACAGGCAGCCAGAGCAAGAACGACTCGGGGCATGAAACCTCTTAAGGACGTAGCGGCGCCAACCTAGCCAGAGCGACTCGGGTCGGCAAGTCGGATGCAGTGCAACACCAGGTTGCTTAAGAAGTTCCTTACGGCGGGCACGGCGCGACCATGTGTGACACCCGTCACACACTCCCGCCGGCGACTACAGCTCTTGCGGATTGCCCTTCTGCAGGATCGAGCGGGAATAGTTCTTCTGGAACCTGCCGTCCTTGTAATAGTCGATCGAGCCGTCGGAGGCCTCCGCGAACTGGCCGCACCAGTCGCGCGCGATGCTGCGATAGTCGACGCACAGGGTGTTGCCTTCGATCTTCCATGATCCGTCGAACCGGCGACCGTCATCGGTGCGACCCCGCAGCGTACCGTCGGGTGCGAAATACTCCGCCCAGACTTTGCCCTCCGCGCTTGCTTCCACGATGGAATTGCCGGCGAGCTCCTGCCGGATGCGATCGCCCAATACAAAACGAGTCATGCCTGGCGGAAGCGCGATCGAACCGGGGGCGACGGTGTAGGGACGCTTGACGATGCCGCTGGAGCCCAGGACGACGCAACGGCCGTGGCCGGACTTTTCGCAGCCCTTGATGGCTTCCCTGCCGATATTGGAAAGACCGTTGCAAGTGCCCAACCCACAGTACGAATAGAAGGAGGCGCTGCCGTCCTCGCTGACGGCGAATGCCGACCGACTCGAGGTCGAGGACAGGTAGGCTTGAAAAAATGCGTTGGTCGCGGGGGATATAACCAGCGGCTTTTCGTCTGTATTTGCGCCGGCGCAGGCCGCCAACAGCAGCCCGCAAGCGATCAGGCCGCAGGCAGCCCTCACTGCTGAAATCATAAGAATGCCCTCATTCTCCAGATAGGAAGGAGAGCATAACTTTGCTGCCAAGTCCGAACAAGTTCCGGACGCGTGCCGAGAGGCTCAACCGTTGTCTGCCAGCACGGTGCCTGCGAGATAGAGCGAGCCGCAGATGAGCACGCGGCGCGGCGCGGGGCCGTGGCGCGCGACGATGGCGGCGAGCGCGGCGCGGGTGGATTCGTAGCCCTCCGCCGGCAGGCCGGCCTGGCGCGCGAAGCCGACCGCATCGGCCACCGGAAAGGACGCGTGATCGCCGGGAATGCCGACCGCGGACAGGTCCTCGGCGACCGGCGCAAGATAGCGCAGGAACGCGAGCGGGGCCTTGCTGACCAGCATGCCGAAGATGAGGCTGACGGGCTTGCGCGCCGCTTCCTGCCACTCGCCGATCATGTCGGCGATGATGAGGGCGGCATCTTCATTGTGGCCGCCATCCAGCCACAGCTCCCAATCAGGCGGCAAAAGATCGACCAGCGGGCCGCGCGTCAGGCGCTGCATGCGCGCCGGCCAGATGGCGCTGGTGAGGCCAGCGGCGATGTTCCGGTCGGACGGCGCCAGATCATCGAGCCAGCGCGTTGTCGCCACGGCCGCCGCCGCGTTGCCGAACTGGTGCCGGCCGGGCAGCGCCGGCTTTGGCAAGTGGATCTCGCCATGGGCATCGCGATAGGTGAAGCCGCTGCCGCCGACCTCGAAGTTCCATTCGATGCCGCAGCGCCAGAGCGGCGCGTGAAGGTCGGCGGCGCGCTTCGCGATGACTTGCGCGGCCTCCGGCGGCTGCCGCGCCACGATCGCCGGCCGGCCGGACTTGAGGATGCCGGCCTTGTTGGCGGCGATCTGGCCGAGGGAATTGCCCAGGAACTGCATGTGGTCGAACGAGATCGGCATGATGATCGCGGCCCGCGGCCGCGCGATCACGTTGGTGGCATCGAACGTGCCGCCAAGGCCGGTTTCCAGCAGCAGGATGTCGGCCGGATTGCGCGCGAAAGCAAGATAGGCCGCGACCGTGGTGATCTCGAAGAAGGTGATCGCATCGCCGCCATTGGCGCGCTCGCATTCCTCGATCAGATCGACCAGCGCCTGCTCTTCGATCAATTCACCCGCGAGGCGGATGCGCTCATGGAAGCGCACCAGGTGCGGCGAGGTGTAGACGTGCACGCGCCGGCCCGCCGCTTCCAGCATGGCGCGCAGATAGGCAATGACCGAGCCCTTGCCGTTGGTGCCCGCCACATGCACGACCGGCGGCAGCTTCTGCTCCGGATTGCCGACAAGGCTCAGCAGCCGTTGGACGCGCGTGAGCTCGAGATCGATGATCTTCGGATGGAGCCGCATGACGCGCTCCAGCACGATGTCGCTGGTGGTGGTCATGTGCACGACCCAAACCAAAAACCCCTTCCCCCCTTGCGGGGGAAGGATGCGGAGCCTTGGCGAGGCGCAGCCGAGCCCCCGTCCGCGAATGCGGACATTCGTCCGCGGGGGCGTAGCTGGATGAGGGGTTGCGCACCGCGACGTGCGCGCGCTCTCAAGAGCGCCAAGTGTTTTCCTGACAGTGCCAATGAGCGCTCGCGCGCTGCGCGCCTGCGGCGCGGTCGCCTCACCCAGCTTCGGCTAAGCTCGCTGCGCTCGCTAAGCCTACGCAGCCCTCTCCCGCGAGGGGAGAGGGGGATTGCGGAACAACCCATCGGAGATCCCTAAGCAGCCGCCTGTTTCGGCTGCTTCATCAGGAGGCCGATGATCTTCGACAGCTCTTTCGGCAGGTCCTTGCGGGCGATCACGATGTCGACGATGCCGTGATCCAGCAGATATTCCGCGCGCTGGAAGCCTTCGGGCAGCTTCTCGCGGATCGTCTCCTCGATCACGCGGGCGCCGGCAAAGCCGATCTGCGCGCCCGGCTCGGATACATGGATGTCGCCCAGCATCGCAAACGATGCGCTGACGCCGCCGGTGGTGGGATCGGTCAAGAGCACGACGAAGGGCAAGCCGGCTTCTTTCACCCGGTCGACCGCGATCACGGTGCGCGGCATCTGCATCAGGGAGAGGATGCCTTCCTGCATGCGCGCGCCGCCGGAAGCGGGGATCGCGAGCAGGGCAGCGCGCTCCTTGACCGCGAGGTCGGAGGCGGCCACCAGCCCCTCACCCACCGCCGCGCCCATCGAGCCGCCCATGAAATCGAAGTTGAAGGCGGCCACCACGACCTTCAACCCGCCGACCTGACCGTGCGCCACGATGATGGCGTCCTGCTCCTCGGTCTTGCTCTGCGCTTCCTTCAGGCGGTCGGAATAGCGCTTGCGGTCGCGGAACTTCAGGGGATCGAACTCGACCTTGGGCAGCTCCGCGCGCTCGAAGTTGCCGCCGTCGAACAGCAGCTCCAGGCGCTTCTTCACGTCGATGCGCATGTGAAAGCCGCATTGCGGGCAGACCCTGAGGTTGGCTTCGAGGTCGCGATGGAAAACCATCTGCCCGCAGCCGGGGCACTTGTCCCACAGATTCTCGGGCACGTCGGTCTTACGCACCAGGGCGCGGATCTTGGGTCGGACGAAATTGGTCAGCCAGCTCATGGGCGAAGGCTCCCTTCCGAGTCGAGACGCACTCTATCACTGCCGCGCGCGACGAACACCGGCAGCGAGCTCGCGCACCAGCGCCAGCGTATCGGTGACCGCCTTGGGTGAGGCGCTGCCGTCCGTGCCGACCTGCGCACCGATCCGGTTGACCAGCGCCGAGCCGACGACGGCGGCATCCGCCACCTTGGCGATCGCCTCTGCCTGCTCCGCTGTGTTGATGCCGAACCCGACGGCGACCGGCAAATCGGTGTGGCGCTTCAGCCGCGCGACCGCGGCCGAGACGTCGGCGTTGGCGGCCGAGCGCGTGCCGGTGATGCCGGCGATCGAGACGTAATAGACGAAGCCCGAGGTATTGCGCAGCACGGTCGGCAGGCGCTTGTCGTCGGTGGTCGGCGTCGCGAGGCGGATGAAGTTGAGGCCAGCCTTCAGCGCGGGCAGGCACAATTCCTCATCCTCTTCCGGAGGAAGGTCGACCACGATCAGGCCATCGACGCCGGCGGCCTTCGCATCCTTGAGGAACGCGGGCACGCCATGGGAATAGATCGGATTGTAGTAGCCCATCAGGATGATGGGCGTTTCGCCATCGCCCTTGCGGAACTCCGTCACCAGCTTCAGCGTCCTTTTCAGACTCATGCCGGTGCGCAAGGCGCGCAGCGACGAGGCCTGGATCGCGGGGCCGTCCGCCATCGGGTCGGTGAAAGGCATGCCAAGCTCGATCACGTCCGCCCCCGCCGCCGGCAATTGCCGCAGCAGGTCGAGCGACAGCTCGTAAGTGGGATCGCCCGCGGTGACGAAGGTGACGAGGCCGCCGCGATTGGCGGACTTGAGAGCAGCGAAGCGCCGCTCGATCCGGGTCGCGGTCATCTGACCATCCGCGCTCACAGCTTCACCCCGAGATGCTGGGCGACGGCGAAGATGTCCTTGTCGCCGCGGCCGCATAGATTCATCACCAGCAGATGATCCTTCGGCAGCTTGGGCGCCATCTTGGTGACATGGGCGAGCGCATGCGCTGGCTCGAGCGCCGGGATGATGCCTTCCAGCTTGGAGAGCAACTGGAATGCGTCCAGCGCCTCCTTGTCGGTCGCCGACACGTAGTTCACGCGCTTCATGTCATGCAGCCAGGCATGCTCCGGTCCGATGCCGGGGTAGTCGAGGCCCGCGGAAATAGAATGCGCGTCGTTGATCTGGCCGTCCTCGTTCTGCAGCAGATAGGTGCGGTTGCCGTGCAAGACGCCGGGCCGCCCGCCGGTCAGCGAGGCCGCGTGGCGTCCGGTCTCGATCCCGTCGCCACCGGCTTCGACGCCGTAGATCTGCACGCTGGCATCGTCGAGGAAGGGATGGAACAGGCCCATGGCGTTGGAGCCGCCGCCGATGCAGGCAACTAGGCTGTCGGGCAAGCGCCCTTCCGCCTCTGCCATCTGCCAGCGCACTTCCTGGCCGATGATGGATTGGAAGTCGCGCACCAGGGTCGGGTAGGGATGCGGGCCGGCGACGGTGCCGATGATGTAGAAAGTCGATTCCACATTGGCGACCCAGTCGCGCAGCGCCTCGTTCATCGCGTCCTTGAGCGTGCGGGTGCCCGATTTCACCGGCACGACTTCGGCGCCCAGCAGTTTCATGCGGAAGACGTTGGGCTGCTGGCGCGCGATGTCGACCTCGCCCATATAGACCGTGCAGGGCAGGTTGAAGAGCGCGCACACAGTCGCCGTCGCGACGCCATGCTGGCCGGCGCCGGTCTCGGCGATGATGCGCTGCTTGCCCATGCGCTTGGCCAAAAGAATCTGGCCCATGCAATTGTTGATCTTGTGCGAGCCGGTGTGGTTGAGCTCGTCGCGCTTCAGGTAGATCTTGGCGCCGCCGAAATGCTCGGTCAGGCGCGGCGCGAAATAAAGCGGGCTGGGCCGGCCGATATAGTGCTTGCGGTAATACTCCATCTCGTCCGCGAACTTCGGATCGGCCTTGGCGGCGTTGTAGGCCTTTTCCACTTCCAGGATCAGCGGCATCAGGGTCTCGGCGACGAAGCGGCCGCCGAACATGCCGAAGCGGCCGAACTCGTCGGGTCCGTTGCGATAGGTGTTGCGGGAGGCTGGGGCGGTGGCGGTCAAGTGAGCTTTCCTGGGGTTCGAATGCGGGCTGCAATCAACCATAGGCGCGGGCAAAGGTCAAAGCCCGGAAGCGACCTAGATGCGCTTGCTGGCGTCCAGGAAGGCCTTGATTTTGCTCACGTTCTTTTCGCCTGGCCGATCCTCCACCCCGGACGAGACATCGACCATGGGCGCGCCCGAAATGCGCACCGCCTCGATCAGATTGTCCGGCGTCAAGCCGCCCGCCAGGAACCAGGGCAGCCTGAACCGCCGGCCGGCCAGTAGGGTCCAATCGAAGCTGAGCGCATTGCCGCCGGGCAAGGCGCCAGCCATGGATTTCGGCGGCTTGGCATCGAACATCAGGTAGTCGGCGACGTCCTCGTAGGCGGCGGCGCGGTCGAGGTCGGCGGCGACGCTCACGGGAATGGCCTTGATCACCGGCCGGCCGAAGCGGGCGCGGATCTCCTTGACGCGCTCGGGCGTCTCCGACCCGTGGAGCTGCAGCAGGTCGAGCTCGCAGGCGCCGAGAATCTCCGCAATGCGCGCATCGCTTTCATCGACGATGACGCCGACCGTGCGCACGGTGGTCGGCACATCGGCCGCGAGCGGCTTCACTGCGGCCGGATCGACGCTGCGCGGGCTCTTTGCATAGAAATTGAAGCCGACCAGCGAGGCGCCACCGGCGACCGCGGCGGCGACTGTCTCCAGCGTCTTCAACCCGCAGATCTTGGCGGCGACGGACATGGCGTCAGACCCGGATGCCGACGATCTGGCGAAAGGCGGCGGCGAGGATGCCGGCCTGCACGAACCCCGCCGCGATCTGGAACGCCGCCATGATGAAGATCATCGCCATCGGCGCCAGATCCGCGAACCCGATCGCCGATAGAACCTGGACCAGCAACCGCGCACCGATCCATAGCGGAATATCGGCCAGGATCAGAGCGCTGGCGAGGGCGATGCCATTGCCACGCGACGCGTTCCACGCCTGCTGGAGCGACATCGGTTGCGCAATCACTTGCCCGATGAGAAATGGCGTCAAGCGCGCGCCCAGCACGAAGAGGACGATCGCCACGGCCACCAGGCCGATCCAAGCCAGCAACTGCGGCAACAGGAGCATCGGCATGGAAAGGACGGAAAAGGCGATGCTTCCCGCAAAGCCAAGGATGACGCACCACACCAGGAACCTGGCGTGCGGCCGGCCGATCGCAAGCCCCACCCCAACCGCCCCCATCGGCCCCAGCAACATGAAGCGCAGCCAGTTCGCAATGGCCAGCGCCATCGCCACCAGGACGATCAGCAGCGTCGAGAGAATGCCGAACGCGATGTCGGCGGGAAGCGGATTCGTGATGCTCGCCTGATAGAGGGCGCCGGCCTGCTTCATCGCAGGCGCGCCATAGAGCAGGCCGCCGAAGCAGATCAGCGTCGGGATGAAGCCAAGGCGCAGCGCATCGTCCCGTTGCAGCCACAGAATCTGGAACGCGGTCTTGATCAGCAGAAAGACCGGGATCGATTGCGGGCGCG
>DASYRS010000470.1:0-22411 GCA_036004205.1 Dongiaceae bacterium | reverse complement strand
CACTTCTTATCGGACTGAACCCACCCTACGTCGCTAGACCGACGCGCTTGCAAGGACAAGTCGGTGAACCACCCAGGATCGGAGGGGACAACAACGCAACCCACGCTTGAAACGCGGCCTAACCAATGGTCTTGCCGCGTCTGCGGTGCAGGAGATGTAGTTCCAAAGGCGTGCCGTGGCCGGCAAGCGGTGGAGGTAGTCTGGGCAAACCATGCAGCAAGTGGAAGCGGAATAGGCCGAGCGTCTCGGGCGCAAAGGCCGCTCTACGCGAACTGGTCCGCGCAGGAGGATCCCAGCGGGAGTTCGCCGCGCCAGGACCAGGCCTTATCCAGTCGAATTGCAGATATGCGCCAGGAACGGGCTGGGCGTGAAGGGGTCAAGCAATCGTATACTCGCGCTTGACGGCATTGAGGAAGGCTGCCATCTCGGCTCGCGATCTCAAGTAGTGAACCCGCTTCGAGCCCGCGGCGTCAGCGACAAGTTGCCTATACCTGGGCGTCAACTCGCGATGACAAATCCCGATCACGCGGTAGCCCGCCATCGTGCTGCTCCACAGCGGGCTGTTCTCCGGCCAGCCTTCGGGGTTCATCCAAAGCCCCTTGATCAGGCGCTTGGTCACCCACCAGTAGTGCGTGGCAAGCGCCAGGTCGACGTAGACCAGCGTGTCGGCGCGGGCGAACCGCTCCCAGGCGGAGCTGACGCAGCCGAAGCCGTCGATGATCCAAGCGTCCTGCCGCAGCAGCGCCGCATGCACCTCCAAGTATTCTTCGTGCGGAATCGCGACGCCGTCCGCTTTCCACTGCATCGTGTCCACCGGATACAGCGGCAGATGCGTCAGCGCCGCCAGGCGCCGCGCAAGCGTCGACTTTCCGCCGCCGGCGTTGCCGAACACCGCGACCCTTCTCATGTCGGATGCCTTGCGGCTAGCCGGCGGTCTTGGTCGAGGTCAGCACGCTGTCGACGCCGTAGATCTGCCGCAGGCAGCGCGCGACATAGGCGGCGAGCTCGGCCTCCATCCCTTCCATCTGGATGTCGATCTGCAGGGTGGTGTGGCCGCCGTCGCGGACCGGGGCGACGATCACGTCGCTGTGCCAGCGGGTCGGCACCAGGTTGCGCTTGGCGAACAGCGCCAGCACGCGCGACATCATGCCAGGGGTGGCATCGGCGCGGATCGCGAAGCAATGAGTCGCGACCGCGGGAAGCGGCGAGAGAGCGCGTGGATGAAGGCTAGGTCGGGTGGCGTCAGAGACGCGATCAGAGGTGGGCATGGCACGCAAACTCCAAAGTGGCTTTTGAGACGCGAATAACGGCTTCCGGGAGCCCGATGGGCGCCCGGCCGATAATTCGCGCATCAATGCGCTGCTGGAGGTGCGTGGTCATGAGCAAAGGGTAGCGGCCGGAAGCGGCAGCGTCAACCGCCGCGTCCGACCGCAAGCCCGCGCCTTTACCTGGGATTAACCCTGCCGTCACTAGCTCTTGCGCGCCAGCGCGAGGCCGATACCAGCGCCGATCAAAAGACTGCCTGACAGCCGGTTGCGCAGCCGCCCGCGCGTCGCGAGGAAGCGCCGTGCCCGCGCCGCCAGCAGCGCCCAGCTGCCATCGACCAGCACGGCGAGCGCGAGGAAGGTCGCGGACAGCAGCGCGATCTCCCCGCCCACGTCTGGCCCGCCCGACAGGAACTGCGGAAAGAACGCGCCATAGAACAGCAAGGTCTTGGGATTGCTGAGCGACACCAGCAGCGCGCGCACGAACATCGCGCGCGGCGACTTGCGCTCCGGCGTTGTGCGCGTGAGATCGACCGGCACCGCCCGCCAGTAGGAAACGCCGAGATACAGCAGATAGGCGACGCCGATCCAGCGCACCCATTCGAACCAGCTGCCGAGCGTTGCCAGCAGCCCGGTCATGCCGAGCGCGGTGACGGCGAGCTGCAGCACCATGGCGCTGCTGGTGCCGGCGACCGTCAGAAAGCCGTAGCGCGCGCCATGCGCCACGCTGTTGGCGACGATCAGGGCGACGTTCGGCCCGGGTATGAGCATCAGAATCGTGACCGCCGCCACGAAGGCGGCGAAGAGGTGCAGGTCGATCATCGGTCTCTCTCCATTGCGTGCAGCGAAAGCGACCGGTTGAAACGCAAAGGCCCCGCCGATCGCATCGACGGGGCCTTTTGTGAAACTCTGCTGAGCGCTGGATCTGTCTATTCGCTCCGCACAGCCGAAAGCACCGCCGCGATGATGTCGTGCGGTTGTTGCTGGCTGAAGGTGTAAACGGCGTCGCTCATGGCGCGGCACCCTATCCGCCGTGCGCGGGAAAAGCAATGTGGTCCCTGCAACCGCTATTTCCATTTCGCGCGCGCCAGAGCTATGCTCCCGTTCCTATACAGTCGCCAGGCACGCTGCACGATCAGGGCTGCGTTGAACAAGGTGGCGTCATCCCCTCGCGCACGATCCCGGCGCACATTTGGGAGGGGACATCCATGTCTATGAGCCATCGATTGGGCGCCGAGTTCTTCGGCACGTTCTGGCTGGTGTTGGGCGGCTGCGGCAGCGCCGTGCTGGCGGCGGCGTTTCCCGATGTCGGCATCGGCCTCACCGGCGTCTCGCTCGCCTTCGGCCTCACCGTCGTCACCATGGCCTATGGCGTCGGGCACATCTCGGGCGCGCATTTCAATCCGGCGGTGACGCTGGGCCTGTGGGCGGGCGGGCGATTCCCGGCCTCCGACATCCTGCCTTATTGGGTGGCGCAGGTGCTGGGCGGCATCGCGGCCGCCGCGGTGCTCTATCTCATCGCCTCGGGCAAAGCGGATTTCTCGCTCTCGGGCGGCTTTGCCTCCAACGGCTATGCCGAGCATTCGCCGGGGCAATATTCCCTGGTCGCCGCCTTGGTGTGCGAGCTGGTGATGACCTTCTTCTTTCTGCTGGTCATCCTCGGCGCGACCGACAAACGCGCGCCCGCCGGCTTCGCGCCGCTCGCCATCGGCCTTGCGCTGACGCTGATCCACCTCATCAGCATTCCGGTCACCAACACCTCGGTCAACCCGGCACGCAGCACCGGGCCGGCCTTGTTCGTGGGCGGCTGGGCGCTGGCGCAGCTCTGGCTGTTCTGGGTCGCGCCTTTGGCTGGCGCTGTCGTCGGCGGCCTGGCCTACAAGTGGCTGGGCGGCGCGGTGAAGATCGCCGACGTCGTCACCCCGCCGCGCGCGACGGCGGAATGAAGACCAACAGGCGGGGCGCGCATCCGCGCCCCGCTTGCCGCGCTACGACAGGTTGAGGTTGCCCTGGACGACGAAGCCGTCGACCGTGGCGCCGGCGACACCGGTCAGCGTGGCCAGCGATACGAAATCGGAGCCGCCGACCGCGCCGTTCGCGTCCACCTGCACGATGGTATTGCCGTTGCTTTGCAGGAACCGGACGAAATCGTTGGCATCGGAGGTGAGCGCGTCGAACCCGGTCAGCAGATCCGATATGTCGAGCACGTCGCCGCCGCCGAAATCCTCGAAGTCCGCGATGGTGTCCTTGCCGGATATGGCGCCGGACCAGCCGAAGACGTCGCTGCCGGTGCCGCCGATCAGCGTGTCGGCGCCGGCGCCGCCGATCAGCGTGTCGTCGCCGTCGGCGCCGTTGAGGACATTCGCGCCGGCATCGCCGGTCAGCGAGTCGGCAAGGTCCGATCCGGTCAGGTTCTCGATGCTGGTCAGCTTGTCACCGTTGGCATGGCCCGATCCGCTCTGCACAGTGAGCGTGAGATCGACCGTCACGCCGGCGTCGGAGCCCAGATACGACGCTGTGTCGTTGCCGCCGCCGCCGTCGATCAGGTCGCCACTGTCGCCGCCGACAATGGTGTTCGCCAGCGCATTCCCGGTCAGGTCGTCGGCGAGCTTCGATCCGATCAGGTTCTCGATATTGGAGATGACGTCGCCCGCGCCGTCGCCGCCGCCGCCCTGGGCGCCGGCCAGGTTGAGGTCGATGGTGACGCCAGCCGCCGAGTTCTCGTAGCTGAGGACGTCGATATTGCCGCCGCCATTGATGGTGTCGGCGCCCAGCGATCCGCCGAATGCGTCGATACCGCCGCCGCCGGTCAGCGCATCGTCGCCGGCGCCGCCGATCAGGAACAGGCTGCCGGATTTCTCCGACGCGCCGTTGAGGATAACGGCGTTGCCGCCGGTCAGCGCCGAGGCGTCGACCGTCAGCATCGCGTTGGCTGCGACAGTCGCGTCGTTCAGCGTGATCTTGTAGCTGTCGCCGTCGGCCAGCAGCAGCGTCTCGATATTGGTAACGGTGGTGGTGGTGAAGACGACGCCGCCCGAATAGTCGCCATCCAGCTTCAGGGTGTCGTCGCCGAGACCGCCGTCGATCCGCTCGGCGGAGGTTAGGAAGGACGCCGCATCCACGATGTCGTTGCCCGCGCCGCCGGTCACGGTATCGATCCCGGCGCCGGTCGCGATCTGGTCGTTGCCGTTGCCGCCGCTCAGCGTGTCGTTGCCCGTGCCGCCGTCGAGAATGTCGTCGCCGTCGTTGCCGGTGACGACGTCGTTGCCGCTGGCCCCAGTCAGGGTGTCGACGCCCTTGCCGCCGATCAGGGTATCCGCGCCGGTGCCGCCGGTGGCCGTCAAGGCGCCTGAGCTCTCCGCCGCGCCGTTGACATAGAGCCAGTTGGCGCCGGTGAGCACGCTGCCGTCGATGGCGAGCTCGCCGCCATTGGTCGCGTTGGCCAGCGTGAACTTGTAGCTGTTGCCGTCCGCGATCTCGATCTCCTCGACATTGACCATGGTCGCGGCGCTGAACACCACGCCGAGGGCGTAGTTGCCGTCGATCCGCAGCGTGTCGAAGTCGCTGTCGCCGCCATCGATCCGGTCGAGTGCGGTGAAATCGTGCCCCAGGTCCAGGATGTCGGAGCCGCCGCCGCCGTTGAGTGTGTCGATGCCGCAATCTCCGATCAGCGTGTCGGCGCCGCCGCCGCCATCGAGCTTGTTGGCGTTGCCGTCGCCGATCAGGGTATCGTCGAAGTCCGAGCCCGTCAGGTTCTCGATGCTGTCATAGAGGTCGCCGGCCGCTTCGCCGGTGTTCGCCGAATTGTCCTCGAGGCTGGCGGTCACGTTGCCGCCGGCGCCCTCGTAGCTGGCGGTATCGCTGCCGATGCCACCGCTCAGAGTGTCGGCGTCCTTGCCGCCTTCCAGGATGTCGTTGCCGTCGGCGCCATTCAGGATGTCCGCGCCGGCCAGGCCGGTCAGCCGGTTGGCGCTGCCATCTCCGGTCAAGGTGTCGACCAGGGCCGTGCCGATCACATCCTCGATGCTGGCCAGCACGTCGCCGGACGCATCGCCGGTGCTCGCCTGCGCTCCCGCCTTGCCGAGGTTGACCGTGACACCGAGCGCGGAGCCGGAATAGTCCACCGTGTCGATGCCGCCGTTGCCGGTCAAGGTGTCGGCGCCCGCGCTGGAGACGAAGGTGTCCGCTCCGCCGCCGCCCGCCACCACGTCGTTGCCGTCGCCGCCCAACACGGTCAGGCCGTTGGTGGTCTCGGCGGATCCGTCGAGGATCAGCCGATTGGTGCCGGTGAGGCCGCTGCCATCCACCAGCAGGCTGGAGGTGTTGGTGGCGTTGTTGAGCTTTAGATTGTAGGTGTTGCCGTCCGTGAGGACGATTTCCTCGACATTCACGACCGTGGTGGCGCCGAAAACCACGCCGCCCGCGTAGTTGCCGTCCAGCACCAATTGGTCGGCGGTGCTGGTACCGCCGTCGATCTTGTCGCCCGCGGTCAGGTTGGCGCCGAGGTTGAAGGTGTCCGTGCCTTCGCCGCCGAGCAGCGTGTCGCTGCCGGCACCGCCGGTCAGGGTATCCGCGCCCTTGCCGCCGTCGATCAGGTTGTCGTCGCCATTGCCGCGCAGGTCGTCGTCGTTGTCGGAACCGAGCAGGTTTTCGATCCCCGACAGGACATCGCCGGCCGCTTCGCCGTTGGCGTTGTTGGCGCTGTTGGACAAATCGACCGTGACGCCGGTGCCGGCGTTGGCATACGAGGCAGTGTCGATGCCGCCGCCGCCCGTCAGGGTGTCGCCACCCAGGCCGCCTTCAAGGACGTTCGCGTTGCCGTCGCCGATCAAGGTGTCGCCGCCGGCGGAGCCGATCAGGTTCTCGATGCCCGACAGCACGTCGCCCGACGCATCGTCGGTGCTGGTCTGGGCGCCCACGATGTTCAAGTCGACGGTGACGCTGCCCGTCGAGTTGAAATAGCTGGCGGTGTCGATGCCGAGGCCGCCGGCGATCGCGTCGTTGCCCTTGCCGCCTTCCAGCAGGTCGTTGCCGCCATTACCGGTCAGCGCGTCGTTGCCATCGCCGCCGGTCAGCTTGTCCGCGCCGCCGCCGCCGATGATGGTGTCGTTGCCGGCGCCGCCGGTCGCGGTGAGCGGGCTGACGGTCTCCGCCGAGCCGTCCAGGAACAGCGCATTGGTGCCGGTCAGCAGGCTGCCATCGACGGTCAAGGCGCTGGAATTGGTGGCGTTGGCGAGGGTCAGCTTGTAGCTGTTGCCGTCGGCGAGCAGGATGTTCTCGACATTGACGAGCGTGGCCGCGCCGAACGTGACGCCGGCCGAATAACCGCCGTCCAGCAGCATTGTATCGTTGCCGTCGCCACCGTCGATCTTGTCCTGCGCCGTCAGGTTGGCGCCCAGTGTCAGGGTATCGTCGGCGGCCCCACCGAGCAGGATGTCGTTGCCCGCGCCGGCGACCAAGGTGTCCTTGCCGCCACCGCCATCCAGCTTGTTGTCGTTGTCGTCGCCGGTCAGCTTGTCGCCGGAGCCGGAGCCAGTGACATTCTCGATGCTGGTAAGCTCGTCGCCGGCCGCGTCGCCGCCGGCATTGTTGGCGTTGTTGGTGAGGTCCACGGTTACAGCCGACAGCGAGGTGGCGTAGCTGGCGGTATCGTTGCCGAGGCCGCCATCCAACGTGTCCGCGCCGCCCCCGCCGGTCAGCACGTCGGCGCCGTTGCCGCCCTCCAGCTTGTTCGCGCCGGTCGTGCCGGTCAGCGTGTCGGCGAGGTTGGATCCGATGGCATTCTCGATGCTGACCAAGGTATCGCCGCTGGCATCGCCGCCCGCGCCGAAACCCAGGCCAAGGTCGACAGTCACGCCCGCGCCGGACGCGGCATAGCTCACCGTATCGACGCCGCCGCCGCCGTTCAGTGTGTCGGCGCCGGCGCCGCCGACCAGAAGATCGTCGCCATTCTTGCCGGACAGCACGTTCGCGGCCGCGCTGCCGGTCAGGACGTCGTCGTGATCGGAGCCACTCACATCCTCGATATTGCTGAGGCGGTCGCCGGAGGCGTCGCCGGCGCTCACCTGCGGGCCGAGGATGGCGAGGTTGACGGTGACGCCGGCGATTGACGCCCCGTACATGACGAGGTCCTCGCCGTCGCCGCCGTTGATCGTGTCGGCGCCCTTGCCGCCGACGAACGTATCGGCGCCCTTGCCGCCGGTCAGGGTGTCATTGCCCGCGCCGCCGAACACGACCAGGTTCGAACTCGTCTCCGCGGCGCCATTGACCACCAGGACATTGGTGCCGGTCAACAAGCTGCCGTCGACGACCAGCCCGTCGGTGTTGTTGGCGTCGTTCAGGGTCAAGCGGTAGGTGTTGCCGTCTCCCAGCGTGACGAGTTCGATGCCGGCGAGGGTGGTCTTGCCGAGCGTTATGCCGGCGGCGTAGGTCGCCGAGGCGGTCAGTTCCAGCGTGTCATCGCCGCTGCCGCCGTCGATCTGGTCGGCACCGGTCAGGTTGCCGCCAAACTGGATGACGTCGTCTCCGTCGCCGCCCAGCACCTTGTCGATGCCGGCGCCGGCGGCGATGAGGTCGATGCCGCCCCCGCCGTCGATCACGTTGTTGTTGGCATCGCCGGTCAGAGTGTCGAAGAAATCCGAGCCCACGATGCCTTCGATGTCGGCGTTCAGCACATCGCCCTTGGCGTCCCCGAGGCCGCCCTGCGCCACGCCGTCGAGATTGAGGTCGACCGTCACGCCCGCGGCGGAGCCGGCATAGCTGGCTAAATCGATACCCGCGCCGCCATTGATCTGGTCGGCGCCCTTGCCACCTTCGAGCCGGTTGTTGCCCGCATTACCGGTCAGGATGTCGTCATTGGCGGAGCCGATCAGGTTCTCGATGGCGGACAGCTTGTCGCCCGACGCGTCGCCCGCGCTGACCTGCCCGGTCAGCAGCGCCAGGTTTACGGTGACGCCCGCGGCCGAGCCGGCATAGCTGGCGGTGTCGTTGCCGCCGCCGCCATTCATGGTGTCGTTGCCGGCGCCGCCGATCATCAGGTCATTGCCGTTATTGCCGGTCAGCGTGTCGTTGCTGGCGCCGCCGTCGAGGATGTCGTTGCCGCCACCGCCGATGATGATGTCGTTGCCGCCGCCGCCGGTCGCGATCAGCGCGGCGGATTTCTCGGCGGTACCGATGAGGTTGAGGATGTTCGTGCCGGTGAGGGCGCTGCCGTCGACCGTCAGGCCGGTCGCGTTGCTGGCGTCCGCCAGGGTCAGCTTGTAGCTGTTGCCGTTGGCGAGGTCGATTTCCTCGACATTGACCAGGGTGGTCTTGGAGAAGACGACGCCCTTGCTGTAGTTGCCGTTCAGCGTCAGCGTATCGGAATCCGTGCCGCCGTCGATCTTGTCGAGCGCGGTGAGGTTGCCGTCCAGGATCAGGGTGTCGTTGCCGTCGCCGCCCAGCAGCACGTCGTTGCCGGCGCCCGCCGTCAGCTTGTCGTTGCCCAGCCCGCCTTCGATCCGGTTGATGATCCCGTCGCCGACGATCGTGTCGTCGAACTCGGAGCCGATGACGATTTCGACGTTGGTCAGGATGTCGTTCTTGCCGTCGCCGATGCCGCTGCCCGGCGCCACCACGCTGACGCCGATCGCGCTGGTCGCGTCGGCATAGGTGACGGTATCGATGCCGAGGCCGCCATTGATGGTGTCGCCACCTGCGCCGCCGACAAAGGTATCCTTGCCCTTGCCGCCCGTCAGGACGTCGTCCGCGGCGCCGCCGAACACGGTGAGTGCGCCCGAGGTTTCCGCGGCGCCGTTGAGAATGAGATTGCTGCCGGCAGTCAGCGCCCTTCCATCGACCAGCAGGGTCTTGCTGTTGGTGGCGTTGTTCAAGGTCAGCGAATAGTCGTTGCCGTCCGAGACGACGATGGTCTCGACATTGAGGACGGTCTTCGTGCCGAAGATCACGCCACCGGCGTAATTGCCATCGAGCACCAGCTTGTCGTTGCCGATGCCGCCGTCGATCTTGTCGGCGGCGGTCAGGTTGCCTTTCAGCACCAGCGTATCGTCGCCCTTGCCGGCGATGATGGTGTCGAGGCCGGTGCCCGTGGCCAGCGTGTCGTTGCCGGCGCCGCCGGTGATGCTGTCGTCGCCGGCGCCGCCGCTGGCGGTCAGCGGCGCGAACTTCTCGGCCGTGCCGTTGAGGATGAGGTTGTCGCCGACGCCGAGGGCCGATCCGTCGACGCTGAACCCGACATTGTTGACGGTGTCGGTAAGGGTCAGCTTGTAGTCGAAGCCGGCGCCCAGCAGGACGGATTCCATGTTCTTGATCTTGGTGCCGTCGAGGCTGAAGCCGGCGCTGTAATTGCCGGTCAGCGACAGCGCGTCTTGGCCGTCGCCGCCGTCGATCGCGTCCTTGACGGTGAGATTGGCGCCGAAGGTCAGCGTATCGTCGCCGTCGCCGCCCAGTACGGTGTCGTCGCCCGCGCCGGCAATGATGATGTCGTTGCCGGCGCCGCCGGTGATCTTGTTGTTGCCGCCGGTGCCGGTCAGCGTGTCGTTGACCGCCGACCCGACGACGTTCTCGATGCCGGAAAGGATGTCGCCCGCGGCGTCGCCGCCGGTTTGCGCGCCGCCCGAATTGAGGTCGACCGTGACGGCGGTGGCGGAGCCGTCGTAGCTCACGGTGTCGAGGCCCGCGCCGCCGGTGATGATGTCCGCGCCCTTGCCGCCGGTGAAGCTGTCGGCGCCGCTGCCGCCGATCAGCGTGTCGTCGCCCTCGCCGCCCAGCACGGTAAGGCCGCTGGCGCTCTCCGCCGATGCGTTGACTGAGAGCGTGTTGCCGCCGGTCAACAGGCTGCCGTCGATCAGCAGGCTGCTGGCGTTGTTGGCGTCGACGAAGGTCAGCTTGTAGTCGTTGCCATCGGCCAGCGCGATCTGTTCGACCGCGATCATGGTGCTGGCGCCGAACGCCACGCCCGCCGAATAGTCGCCGTCGAGGCGCAGAATGTCGGTTCCGGTGCCGCCGTCGAGCTTGTCCGCCGCGGTCAAATTGGCGCCGAGCACCAGGACATCGTTGCCGTCGCCGCCTTTCAGCGTGTCGATGCCTTTGCCGCTGGTCAGCATGTTGGGGCCGCTATTGCCGGTGATGACGTTGTCGCCATCGTTGCCCGAGCCGTCGAGCGCAGCGGTTCCGATCAGGGTCAGGTTCTCGACATCGTCGGGCAGCTCGAAAATGACGGAGCTGAGGACGGTGTCCGTCCCCTGGCCGGGCGCTTCGACCACCACGTCGTCGCAATGATTGACGGTATAGGTGTCGTCGCCGGCCAGGCCGACCATCTTGTCGGCGCCGGTCGTCCCCGTGATCGTGTCCTTGCCAGCAGTGCCCGTGATCGTCGCCATGCGACCAAACCCCTCGTTTGCGGCCCCCGATATGCGGATCGATGCGCGCGCCGGACCCGGCCGGAAACACCGGCGGTCGGTCGACGCGCGCAAAAATACGTGGCCTAGTTGCGCTGGACCTGATCTTGGCCATGGGGGGTATAGAATCGGTTAAATATCGGCGGCTTTATAGGCTCTTCGACCTAGGCCCCGCGGGATCGGATGAGACGTGGCTCCGCCAATCATTCCAACGAGTTAGGCCGCGGCTGTCCGCCTTGGATCGGCGTGCCGCCGCGCGGCTTCATCGGATCGTCACGCGTGGATTAATTCCTGCCCGGCGGGCCCGATGCGGTTCGGCTCAATCCGCCGGCACGACCACCGGCTTCGGCCTTGCCTTCACGCTGATCAGCAGCACGCCGCTGAGGACCAGGGCCGCGCCGACGATCTGCTCCCAGCCGATCGGTTCACCCAGCAGCCACCAGGCGAGGATGATGGTCGCGACCGGGCCGACCGCGCCGATGATCGCGACCTTGGGGGCGCCGATCATCTGGATCGCCTTGGCCGTCATGATGACGGGCAGCACGGTCGCCACCACCGCCATGGCGAGGCTGTAGCCATAGACCTGCCACGGCAGCTCGGTGGCGGCGGTGAGCGGCCTGGTCAGCAGGAACTGGATGACGCAGCACACCGCCGACACGCTCGACGCATAGGCCCCGAAGCGCAGCGCGCCGATGCGCCCCACCATCTCACCGCTGCCGACGATATAGATCGCGTAGGTGACGGTGCAGGCGAAGACCAGCCCGCCGCCGATCAACACCGCCGTGCTGTCGCCGGTATGCTGCAGATCGCGCACGAACGAGATCGCGATCCCGACGTAGGACAGCGCCAGCGCCGCGATGCCCTTGGCGCCGATCGGCCGTTTCAGGAACAGCCAGGAGATCAGCGCGACGATGGTCGGATAGAGGAACAGGATCAGCCGCTCCAGCGAGGCCGTGATGTATTCAAGGCCGAGGAAGTCGAGCAGGCTGGAGAGGTAGTAGCCGACGAAGCCCAGCAGGAACACCGCCTTCCAGTCCGCGCGGGTCAGCGGCCGGACGTTTCCGCGCATCGAATACCAGGCGAGGGCCAGCAGCATGGGCAGGGCCATGATCATGCGCAAGGCGAGCGCGGAGATCGCATCGGCGCCGTAAAGGTAGGTCAGCTTGACGAAGATCGCCTTGGTGGAAAAGAACACGGCGGCGGTGAAGGCGACGATCGCGCCGGCGGAAATCCACATGGGGCAGGGGAATGGCTGGCGTTTCGGGCTGCAACCGGCCTGCGAGGATGTCCTGGCGGCGGGCTGCGAGGCGCATCATGCCCACCCTCGCGCGACGCGTCGAGCCGCCGCGCATGCATATCTGCCATGTCGCGACCCGGCTACGGGCCGCTGGAGGCTAGGGCGTCGTCAGCCCACGGCGGTCAGCCGCTCCGGGCTCGTCATCTCCGCGCCCCACATCTTCTCCAGTGCGTAGAAGGTGCGCACTTCGGGGCGGAACAGATGCACGACCACGTCTCCGCCATCCAAGAGGACCCAGTCGCCCTGGTTGGCGCCCTCGACCGAGACGCGGCTGATGCCGGCCTTGGTCAGCTTGGCGTCCAGGTGCGAAGCCATGGCCGCCAATTGCCGGGAGTTGCGCCCGGTGGCGATCACCATGTAGTCCGCGATGGTGGATTTGCCTCGTAGGTCGATGGCGACGATGTCTTCGGCCTTATCGTCGTCCAGGGATGTTTCCACGATCTTCAGAAGATCCTGGGACAGATCTGCAGTCGCCTTTGCGACCGCCTTACGCGTGCGAGGAATGGCAGCTACCTCCTTACCCGGCGACATCGGCAAGACCGCCGGCCTGTTGGCCTAGAAACCCGGTTTGGCCTTGCCCGCCTGCTTGCGGGCACGCTCGGCACGGATCGCGGTTGCCGAGATCGGGTTCAGCCGATGATGCACGAAAGCCCAGGCCGGTGCGGGCTGTTTGGCCAGGGTCTTGAGCGCCGCTTCGCGCCGCCGCGACCGCCGGAAACGCCGGGCCGCCAAGGCCGTCAATGCCTTAATAGTATAGGTAGGCCGGTCGAAAACCGCAATTGGCACGAGGTGAAAGATTCGTGTCCAGTCCCGCCAGGACGCAATTTGCGCCAAATTGTCGGCACCCATCAGCCACACGAACCGGTATGACGGGAATCGCGTGACCAGCTTACGCAAGGTATCGGCGGTGAATTGCGTGCCGAGCTTGGTCTCGATGTCGGTGACGCGGATGCGCGGATGGTCCGCCTTGGTCCGGGCGCTCGCCATCCGCTCGGCGAACGAGGCCATGCCCTTGACCGGCTTCAACGGGTTTTGCGGCGAAACCAGCCACCAAACTTCATCCAGATCGAGATAGGTGAGGGCGGCCAAACTGATATCGCGATGGCCGTCATGCGCGGGATTGAACGACCCGCCCAGCAACCCGATGCGCCTTTTTCCCCCCATACGCTTGCGTATTTTCCGTGTCAGGGCGTCACGCTTTTGCGTGTTTCACGTGAAACATTTGGGGACGCGCCCCGCCACTCCCTCACTCCGTCATCCCAAGGCTTGGCCTTGGGATCCACGAGTTTGCCAGCGACGATCTGATCGTCCCCAACGAAACTCGTAGATGGCAAGGCCATGCCTTGGGATGACGAACGAGGGACGAGATGCACTCCGGACATTTCAGCAGAAGCAATCAAGGGCGCACCTGGCCGTCGCCGCGGACGAGGTATTTGTAGCTGGTGAGCTGCTCGCAGCCGACCGGGCCGCGGGCGTGCAGCTTGCCGGTGGAGATGCCGATCTCCGCGCCCATGCCGAATTCGCCGCCGTCGGCAAACTGGGTCGAGGCGTTCCAGATCAGGATGCCGGCATCGATCTCGTGCAGGAAGCGGTCGGCGGCGGTGGCGTTCTCCGTCACGATCGCCTCGGTATGCTTGGAGCCGTGGCGGTTGACGTGCTGGATCGCCTCGCCGACGCCGTCGACCACGCGCGCCGCGATGATGGCATCGAGATATTCGGTGTCCCAGTCGGCGTCGCTCGCCGGCTTCACGCGGCCGTCGGCGGCCTGGAACGCGGCATCGCCGCGCACTTCGCAGCCGGCCTTGATCAGATCGTCGATCAGCGTCGGGATCAGCGCCTTGGCACGCGCATCGACCAGCAGCGTCTCGGTCGCGCCGCAGACGCCGGTGCGCCGCATCTTCGCGTTGACGGTGATGGCGCGCGCCTTCTCCGGATCGGCATCGCCGTCGATGTAGGTGTGGCAATTGCCTTCGAGATGCATGATGACGGGAATGCGGCTCTCCGCCGCCACCCGCGCGATCAGGCCCTTGCCGCCGCGCGGCACGATCACGTCGATCATGTCGTGCATGGATAGCAGGATGCCGACGGCCGCGCGGTCGGTAGTCGGCACGGCCTGGATCGCTTCGGCCGACAGCCCGGCCGCGCGCAATCCCGCTTGCAGGCAGGCGACGATGGCGGCCGAGGAGCGCGCGCTTTCCGATCCGCCGCGCAGGATCGCGGCATTGCCGGATTTGAGGCAGAGCCCGCCCGCGTCGGCGGTCACGTTGGGCCGGCTCTCATAGATGATGCCGATGACGCCGAGCGGCACCGAGACGCGCGCGATCTGCAACCCGTTCGGGCGCGACCATTCGGCCAGCACGCGGCCGACCGGATCGGGCAGTTCGGCGATCTCTTCCAGGCCCTTGGCCATCGCCTCGACGCGCTTGCCATCCAGCATCAGCCGGTCGAGCAATGCGGCGCTCAATCCCTTGGCCTTGGCATCGACCATGTCCTTGGCATTGGCGGCGAGGATATCGGCGCTGTGCGCGCGCAATTCCGCCGCCATCGCGATCAGCGCCTTGTCCTTGGTGGCGCGATCGGCCAGCGCCAGCGCGGCAGCGGCCTCACGCGCGGCGCGGCCGAGGGCGCGCATCGCGGTGTTGAGATCGCCGGTCTCCACCTTCACCACGTTCATGACAGGACCAGATCGTCGCGGTGGATCATCTCATCACGCCCGCGATAGCCGAGCAAGTCGGCGATTTCGCGGCTTTTATGGCCCATGATGTGCTTGGCATCGCGGGCCGAATAGGCGGTGAGGCCGCGCGCCACCTCGTTTCCCTCGGCATCGGTGACGATGACGGCATCGCCGCGCTCGAATTTGCCTTCGACCCGGATGATGCCGGCGGGCAACAACGAACGGCCGGATTTCAGCGCCTGGAGTGCGCCGGCGTCGACCGCGATGCTGCCGCTGGGCTTCAGCGATCCGGCGATCCAGCGCTTGCGCGCGGTCTTCGGCTCCGAGGCCGGCAGGAACCAGGAGCATTGCCCGCCATCCAGGATCGCCTGCAGCGGATTCATGCGGCGGCCGTCGGCGATCGCCATGCGGCAGCCCGCGCTCATCGCGATACGCGCGGCGGCGAGCTTGGTCACCATGCCGCCCGATGAATACCCGGTGGGCGCTTCGCCGGCCATGGATTCGATCTCCGCATTCATCTCGGTGATCTCGGCGATGTGGGCGGCACTCTTGTCCTTGCGCGGATCGGCGGTGTAGAGCCCGTCGATGTCGCTCAGCAGCACCAGGGTATCGGCGCTGATCATCGCCGCGACGCGCGCCGCCAGCCGGTCGTTGTCGCCGAAGCGGATCTCCGCCGTCGCCACCGTGTCGTTCTCGTTGATCACGGGAACCGCGCCCATCTTCAGCAGCGTGTTCAAAGTCGAGCGCGCATTGAGATGCCGCCGCCGCTCTTCCGTGTCGCCCAGCGTCAGCAGGATCTGCGCAACCGTGATGTGATGGCGCGCCAGCGTCTCCTGATAGGCGTGCGCCAGGCGGATCTGGCCGGTGGCCGCGGCCGCTTGCTTTTCCTCGAGCCGCAGCGTGCCGGTCTCGAGGCCGAGGTGCCGCCGGCCCACGGCGATCGCGCCCGATGAAACCAGGATCACGTCGACGCCGCGCGCGCGCAAAGCCGCGACGTCGTCGCCCAGCGCGTCCAGCCACTTGCGCCTGATGCCGCCGCTTTCCTCATCCACCAGCAGCGCGGAGCCGATCTTGACGATCAGCCGCTTCGAGCTGGCGAGGTTGGCGGCGGTTCGGCGCTTCTCGGTCATTGCGCCGCCTCGATGGTGGTCGCCTTGCTGGCCGCCCCCTTCTCGCGCGTCTCCTGGATCACGGCATAGGCCCGGCGCAGCAACTCGGTCATGCCGATCTTGGCCGCGCCGGAGATCGCCAGCACTGGCGAGGGCGCGTTCTTGGCCCGGCCCTTCTTCAGCTTGGCGGCCTTGATCAGCGCCTTGGTCTTGTCCGCGATGCCCTCTTCGGTCAAGGCGTCGCACTTGTTGAGGCAGAGAATCTCGGGCTTCGCCGCCAGCACCGGCGAATAGGATTTGAGCTCGGCGCGGATGGTCTTATAGGCGTCCGCCACGTCGTCTTGCGTGCCATCCACCAGATGGATCAGCACGCCGCAGCGCTCGACATGCCCCAGGAACCGCGTGCCGAGGCCGGCGCCCTCGTGCGCGCCTTCGATCAGGCCGGGGATGTCCGCCAGCACGAACTCCTTCTCGTCGACATGCACGACGCCGAGCTGCGGATGCAGCGTGGTAAAGGGATAATCCGCGATCTTCGGCTTCGCGCGTGTGATCGCGGCCAGCAGCGTGGACTTGCCGGCATTGGGCAAGCCGATCAGGCCGGCATCGGCGATCAGCTTCAGCCGCAGCCAGATCCAGCGCTCCTCGCCCGGCCAGCCCGGAGTCGAATGGCGCGGCGCCTGGTTGGTGGAGCTCTTGAAATGCGCGTTGCCAAAGCCGCCGTCGCCGCCCTTGCACAGCACGATGCGCTGGTTGGGCTCGGTCAGGTCGAACAGCAACGTCTCCTTGTCCTCATCGAAGATCTGGGTGCCGACCGGCACGCGCAACACGACGTCGTCCGACTTGGCGCCGGAGCGGTTGGAGCCTTCGCCGTGATGGCCGCGCCGCGCCTTGAAATGCTGCTGGTAGCGGTAGTCGATCAGCGTGTTGAGGTTGGGCACCGCCTCGACCATCACGCTGCCGCCGCGTCCGCCATCGCCGCCATCGGGCCCGCCGAACTCGACGAACTTCTCGCGATGGAACGCGACGCAGCCGGCACCGCCGTCGCCGCTCTTCACGAATATCTTGGCTTCATCGAGGAATTTCATGATCCGGTCTCAACACTCTCTGTGTCCGTCACCCCAGGGCTTGGCCTTGGGGTCCACGAGTCTGCCTGCAATGAGCCTGGTCCCGCCTCTCGAAACTCGTGGATGCCAAGGCCAAGCCTTGGCATGACGAGGTGGGGAGAGGGTGCTTCAAACTCATCCAATCAAACTCCAACGCAAAAGAAAAAGGGGAATGGCCCGCTTGCCATTCCCCTTTATCCGTCTCGTGAATGGCCGCGCTCAGGTCTCTCGACCCAGCGCCGATCGCATTCAGTTGGTCGGCTTCACCGAGATGAAGGTGCGGCCGCCGGTGGTGTGCTTGAACGAAACGCGGCCGTCGGCCTTGGCGAACAAGGTGTGGTCCTTGCCCATGCCGACATTGGCGCCGGCGTGGAACTTGGTGCCGCGCTGGCGCACCAGGATGTTGCCGGCGAGCACTTCTTCCGCGCCGAACTTCTTGACGCCGAGGCGCCGGCCTGCGGTATCGCGGCCGTTGCGGGATGAACCGCCTGCTTTCTTATGTGCCATAGCTCGAACTCCCTACGCGGACCGCTCAGGCGGCCTTGATATCGATAATGCGCAGCACCGTCTGGAGCTGCCGGTGGCCGCGCTTGCGGCGGTAGTTGTGACGGCGGTTCTTCTTGAAGATCAGAACCTTGTCGGCCTGGGCCTGGTCCAGCACCTTGGCGGACACGGAGGCGCCCTTCACCAGTGGCGCGCCGACCTTGAGGTTGGTATCTTCGCCCACCATCAGGATCTCGTTGAAGGTGACGTCGGCGCCGGCTTCGGCTTCCAGCTTCTCGACCAGAATGACGTCGTTCTTGGCGACCTTGTATTGCTTGCCGCCGGTCTTGATCACTGCGAACATGTTGTCCCGTCTCGATCTTTTCCCACTGGCGGGTGCCGCCGTCGGGGCAAAAAACAGGGGCCGCCTGCCCGGATTTCCGGGGCGGCCCGTCCAAGGCGCGGGAATATACAAGCCAAGCCCGCAGTGTCAATTGGATTCCCCTGCCTCGCCGAAGGCTTCATAGGGCTGGGCTCTCTGCTCCTAACTAATTGAAATATCGTCACTATCTCTTGGGCGGGACGGGCATGTCGACCCGCAGGGTCTTGGTCACGGGCATGGCGGTGGTGCCCTTGCCCTCCAAGCCGATGACGGAGAGGGCGCCGGTGGCGGCATTCATGACCGCGGCCAGGCAGGTCAGGCGGTTGAGGACAGGCGGGCGCAGCCAGCCGAAACCCTGGCCCATGTCGGTCTGCTCGGCGGAGGCGCGCAAAGCGTGCCAGCGGCCCTCGCTGTCGATCCCGCGCGCCCGGCCGCGGCCCCACTGGCTGTTCAGCCAGTGGTTCGCCATCACCTCGTTGCCCTCGAACACGAAGGCGCTCTCCTCCTGGCGCTCGATCACGCAGGCATTGCCGTCGGTGCCGGAGATCGCGAACAAGGCGGGATTGGCGATCGGCGTGTCGCGCAGCACCTCGACCGCTTCGTCGAACGTGCTGCAGGTCTCGAACACCAGGCGCAGCAGATGTGTCGGCGGCATCGCTTGCGTGCCGTTGATCTTGATCCGGTCGATCAGCCAGTCGATCGGCATGATGTAGGTGCGGCGGCGGAGCGGGGCCTGGTTGAGTGCGGCGGCGAAGCGCCCCGGCGCCAGCGCGGTCAGGACGCCGACATAGCCGGGCCAGGTGACGTTGAGCCAGGAGCCGGCCGGGCTGCGATGGCGCGCGACCACGATCTCGCGCCCCATGCCGTCCAGCCGCCAATCCAGCGCGCGCAACAGCAGGGGCGAGACGGCGGCGGTGGTGCAGGCCCATTCGTAGCTGAGGTTCAGTGCATGGACGCCGGCGCCGGGCAGCCGCTCCGCGATATGCTCGATCTCCGGCACGTAGGGCGAATCGTTCCGCTCCACCCATTGCCGCGACCGGCTGTCGAGGAAGGCCAGCACCGGCCCCGAATAGGTGCGCCGCGCGATCGCGGCCAGGCGCCGCGCGCCGATCGCGGTCAGGTCGAACAGCCGCTCCGCCCCGCCCTCATCGCAATCGATGAGCGGGATTTCCGGCAGGTTGGCATCGGGGCTGCGGTACTGCATGGCAGCGCCGGCGCTACAGCTTCACCCAGCCGCCCTCGACATCGGAGCGGAAGATGGCGTCGAGAATCCGCATGTTCTGGATCGCATCCTCGATCCCGTAGGGCAGGCTCTTGCCCTCCAGCACCGCGAGGGCGAAGGCCTCTGCCTCCTCCGCATACTGATCGCACGGCGCGATCGTCTCGCGCCGGGCCGAGCTGCGGTCCAGCGCCTTGCCGGTATCGACCAGGATGGCGGTCGCCTCGCCCTGCGGCGCGTTGAACGGGATGATGATCTCCACCCGCCCCTTGGTGCCGAGCGCCTGCACGCTCTGGTACGGCACGAGCTGGGTGGAGCAGGTGAAGTTGAGATGCTTGCCGCCGCCGAAATCCACCAGCGCGCCGGCCAGGCGGTCGGTGCGGAAATTGGGATCGCGCTCGATCACGGAGATCACGCGCTTGGGCTCCGACCCGAACAGGAAACGCGCGCCGACGATCGGATAGCAGCCGATGTCGAGGATGCCGCCGCCGCCGATATCCGCCATGTTGCGCACGTTGTTGGGATCGGCGTTGAAATACGAGAACACGACGTTGACGGTCTTCAGTTCGCCGATCTCGCCGCTTTTCACGATCTCGCGCGCGCGCAGCCATTGCGGATGGAAGCGCACCATGAAGGCTTCCATCACCACGCGGTCCTTGGGGCAGTGGCGAAGCTGCTCGGCCTCCGCCGCGGTGATGGCGACCGGCTTCTCGCACAGCACATGCTTGCCGGCCTTGGTCGCCTGCAGGGTCAGCGGCACGTGGAGATGGTTGGGCAGGGGGTTGTAGACCGCGTCGATGTCGGGGTCGGCCAGCAGCTCCTCATAGGATCCATAGGCCTTGGGAATGCCGAGCTGCCTGGCGGCTCCTTGCGCGCGCTTCAGATCGCGCGAGGCGATGGCGACCACCTCGGAATGGGGCGAGCGTTGGATGCCGGGGATCACTTTCTTGATACCGATATCGGCGGTGCTGATGATGCCCCAGCGCAGGCGGCGGTCCGATGTCGTTGGCATGTGAAACCCCTGAAATTCCCTGTTGATTCCGGCGCTTGAGCCGGTTTGTCGAGAGCCCTGGATGGCCGCGACCGGCCACCATGACCGGCGCTACAATAAGTCCTCGCCATGGAGACGGGCAATTCCCCCTTGAACCCTTCGGCCGTATCGCGCGTCCCAGCGCGGGGCGGGACCTTCTTGAACCGAGGCACATAGGAACCGGCCGCGCGGCGGCACGGGTCCTTCGATCCGGAGGCACGCCATGAAGAGGTTCGCCCTTGTTGCCCTTGCTTTGACCATATTGACGTACGGCCGCGCCGCCGCGGCGGAAAACCTGACGCGGATCTATGCCGGCGAGGACGGTAGCGCGCTCTATACCAGGTCCGACGGCACGGACTTCGTCGCCTTCGCCGAGCATCCCGGCAAGAACTACGCCCTGGTGTTGCGCGGCGTGATCAAGGGCAATGACATCGACATCGACTGGTGGGACGTGCCCAAGGACGGCCATCAGCGCAAGGGCGAAGCGATCCTGAAATGGTCGCAGAACGGAACGCGCATCGTGCGCACCGGCGGCGACACCTTCGGCTCCGACGTGTTCCGCGAGATCAATGCCTCGCAGGTGCCGTGGCCGAACATGGCGGCCGCCGGCTTCCAGGGCGAGGGGTCCGGCGATCTGACCGGCGTGTTCGAAGGCCAGGATCACAGCCGCTGGTACATCCGCGAAACGCCTTACAACGTGGTCGGCGTTGCCGAAGCGGCGGCGCAGCCGGGCGAGCGGCCGCGCTGGGTCGCGGTGTTCTTCGGCAAGCGGAAGGGCTCGGGATCGATCTCCGGCGAATGGTTCGACGTCGCGAAGGGCCTGGATCGCAAGAAGGGCGGCTTCGGCGCGGCCTTGATGACGCCGGCCGATTCGATCTGGGGCCGCGAACTGATGGTCGAGCTCACCGGCACCGAGCGCGGCAAGCGGATCGAGCCCGACTACGCGCTCGACTACACCAAGATGGCCAAGACCATCGAAGCGCACATGAAGGATTCCGGCGCGGTCGGGTGGTCCTATGCCATTGCCGGCAACGGAACCGTGCTGCGCAAGGGCGCCGGCGGATCGCGTCAGTTGAAGCAGGATGGCGGCCAGCGCGACTTCACCCCCAACACGCTGGCCCAGGCGGCCAGCGTCAGCAAGCTGGTGACGGCCGTCACCTTGGCCAAGGTGCTGAAGGACAACGGCTACGACTTCAACGACAAGGTCGCGCAATTTCTGCCGCAATGCTGGAAGCGCGGGCCGGGCGTCGCCACGCTCACGTTCGGCGACATCGCCTCGCAGCATACCGGGTTCTCGGACGGCGCCACCGACAAGGCGGTCCCGGACGACAACCGGTCCAAGCGGGTGCGCAAGACGTTCGAGATGGGCCAGGTCGTGACGCTGAAGCCCGGCGCTTTCAGTTACCAGAACGCGAACTACGAGACGTTGCGCTATCTGGTCGCGCTGGTGGGCAAGCGCGACAAGGCGCTCGGCATCTTCAAGAAGTTCGACTGCAAGGACATCGCGCTGCTGAACGAACAGATCGCCGTACTGTTCAACGAGCTGACCTTCGACATGCTGCGCATGGCGGACGTCACGCCCGGCAAGGACGCCTCGTTCCTGCCGCAAGGCAAGGACGACTTCTCGCTGAACTACGATTGGCAGGACCGCAAGAAAGCAGGCAGTGCTCCGAATCCGCAGGGGCCGTACCGCGGCGGTGCCGGCTATCTCGCGCTCTCCGCAGTCGGCGCCGGCAAGTTCCTGGCGGCGTTCGATGGCGGCGAGATCCTGCCGATGACCTGGGTGCGCACCATGAAGAACGCGCGCTACGGCTTCGACAGCTGGTACAACAGCAAGGCCGGGCGCGCGATGTGGAAGAACGGCGGCTGCCCCGGCAAGAGCTGCAGCGCCTGGGCCATCATCTTTCCCGGCCATGTCGAGGCCTACCTCGTCACCAACTCCAGCTTCCAGATCGAGGATTTCGACCGCAACCCGGACAATGGCCTCAACCTCGGCGAGGTCCTGCTCGACGCCTACCAGCAGGGGTTCAAATAGCAAGCCGGGTGGGTGGCCGGGGGCCAAGCCCTTGATCTAGGAGCCGTTTGGCAGCGGCGGGGCGCGCCTCAGCAGGCTTGCGGACGCGCCCCGCCGTCGCTATTGTCCGGCCGCTTTCGACCAGGCCACATCATGTCGTGCGGAGAGGTGCCAGAGTGGTCGATCGGGGCGGTCTCGAAAACCGTTGTACCCTTGCGGGTACCGTGGGTTCGAATCCCACCCTCTCCGCCATTCAATCCAGGGCGTCTCACGCCAAGAAAACAGGAGCGCCGCCGTGGCCCGCAAGAAACAGCCAGTCGTCGAATTCGTGATGTTCGACGTGTTCTACCAGGACGGCACCCGCACCTCGCACCGCAAGGTGCCGGCCGCCGAACCGTACGAACAGGATTTCGAGGCGCGGGTCAAGGCGACCATCG
>DASYRS010000469.1:0-12126 GCA_036004205.1 Dongiaceae bacterium | reverse complement strand
CGCGTGGAACTGCAGGCCGACTGCTTTGCCGGCGTCTGGGCCAACCACGCCAACCAGGAACGCGGGCTGATCGAAGCCGGCGATATCGAAGAGGCGCTGACCGCCGCCAGCGCGGTCGGCGACGACACCTTGCAGAAGCAGGCGACCGGCCGCGTGGTGCCCGACAGCTTCACCCACGGATCGGCCAACCAGCGCCAGCACTGGTTCGAGACCGGCTATGGCAGCGGCAACATCACCGACTGCGACACGTTCGGCGCCAAGACGCTATAGAGCATTTTCCGCCGAAGTGGACGCCGGTTCGGCGTCGAAAATGCGACCAGCACAGCGAATCCGGAGTATGAGGCGATTCAACCCAATCGCATCATGCTCTGGGCGATCAGTGCAAAGCGCGCCGCAGGATCAGATTGGCGCCGTCATCGACGGAAAACGAGTCCCGATGCTCGGATAGGAATTCGTCGGTCGCGGCGCGGCAGCCGCCATAATCGTGGTAGTCGTCGAGAATAATGACGCCGCCCGGCGCGAGGCGTGGGCGAATGGCGTTCAGGCAAAACCGCACCGGGTCATACCAGTCGCAATCGATATGAGCGAAGGCGACGGCCGCTCGCTCATAGGAAGGCCACGTCTCTTCGAACAGGCCCTTGTGCAGGAATGCGCTGCCGTTGCCCACCGGATTGCCGTACCTGGCGAAGGTCGCACAGACGCTTTCGAACAGGTCGGATCGATAGCCGTAGTACATGTCGCCCCCGATACCCCGCGACTTGCCGCTTGCGATCGCCTCGTACCGTTCCTTGGATTTCATGTCGTCCTTGGCCGAGGTCGGAGGCGGGATCATTCCGAATACGTCGAAGCCGTGGAATTGCCGTGTCCGCGAAGCGTGCTTGGCGAGAAGAACGGACGAGCCGCCGAGCGCGATGCCGAATTCCAAAATATCGCCCGGAACATTCCGCCGGGCGACGTCGCGCACCGCGCCGGTCAGGCGCACCAGCTTCTTCGGCGAAAGGTAGGTCAGCCGTTCGCGCATCACCGCGCGTACATCCCGCGGCAGCAGGGCCATTCGGCCCCTCCGCACCAAAGTCTCGAACGCGGAGAACATCTTGCACCCCCGCATGGTTATGTCGGGCGGCGGGCATTCTAGCCATGCCGAGGGGCGATTTACAAACGGGTAGCGGGCCGGCGAATGCTAGGCGGCCACCGCGTCCGGGAACGCGCGCACCTTGGTCATGGTCAAGGTCACAAGTTTGTCAGGCGCGACGAGCGCGCCGGCAGGCGAGCCGTGCGGCACTTCCGCCTCCAGCATCTCGCCATTGGCCAGCAGCGCCAGCTCGACCCGGATCGCGGGGCCCGCGACGAAGATCTGCCGCACCCGCGCTTCCAGCCCCTCGGCGCGTGCATCGCCGATGATGAGGTCGTGCGGACGGACAAACGCGACGCCGGCCGCATCGCGCAGCTCGGGATGCTCCGGCGCAGGCAGGGTCAGCGATCCGACGATGGCACGGCCGCGATCGATCCGGCAGCGCAGGCGGTTGGCGTTGCCCATGAACTCGTAGACGAAGGCGGTCGCCGGCTGGTGATAGACCTCGGCGGGCGTGCCGATCTGCTCGATCCGCCCGTCCTTCATGACGGCGATGCGGTCGGCCAGCTCCAGCGCCTCCTCCTGATCGTGGGTGACGAAGATCGAGGTCAGCTGCATGTCGTCATGCAGCCGCCGCAGCCAGCGCCGCAGTTCCTTGCGCACTTTGGCATCGAGCGCGCCGAACGGCTCGTCCAGCAGCAGGACGCCCGGCTGGATCGCGAGCGCGCGCGCCAGTGCCACGCGCTGGCGCTGGCCGCCCGACAATTGGCTGGGATAACGGTCGCCCAGCCGCTCGAGCTGAACCAGGCGCAGCAGTTCGTTGACCTGCATGTCGATCGCAGCCTTGACCGGCCGCTTGTCGCGCGGTTTCACGCGCAGCCCGAAGCTGACATTCTCCGCCACCGTCATGTGCTTGAACAAGGCATAGTGCTGGAATACGAAGCCGACATTGCGTTCGCCCGCTCCTTGCGCCGCGACGTCCTGGCCATCGAACCGCAGGCGTCCGGTGTCGGCGAACTCGAGCCCCGCCAGGATGCGCAACAAGGTGGTCTTGCCGGAGCCGGAGGGTCCGAGCAGAGCCACGAACTCGCCGCGCGCGGCCGTCAGATTGACGCCGCGCAGCGCCGGAAATCCGTTGAAGCTCTTGTGGATGCCGTCGACCGTGATGGTCATCGTTCTCTCCTCCAGAGCATTTTCCGCCGAAGTGGATGCCGGTTCGGCGAAGAAAATGCGATCACCAACCTAATGCTTGCGCCCAGCCGCCAGCCGGTCGCCATAGCGCCATTCCAGCAGCGATTTCGCCACCAGCGTGACGATCGCGAGCCCCGCCAGCAGCGAGGCGACCGCGAAGGCGCCGACGAAATCGTACTCGTTGTAGAGAATCTCGACATGCAGCGGCATGGTGTTGGTGAGGCCGCGGATATGGCCGCTGACCACCGAGACCGCGCCGAATTCGCCCATCGCGCGCGCGTTGCACAAGAGGACGCCATAAAGCAGGCCCCACGCAACGTTCGGCAGAGTCACGTGCCAGAAAGTGCGCCAGCCGTTGGCGCCGAGCGAGATCGCGGCCTCTTCCTCGTCCCTGCCCTGCTCCTGCATCAGCGGGATGAGCTCGCGCGCGACGAACGGAAAGGTGACGAAGATGGTCGCAAGGACCAAGCCCGTGATGTTGAAGATGACCTTGATGTCCAGTTCCTTCAGGACCGGCCCGAACCAGCCGTTCGCGCCATAGAGCAGCACGTAGATCAGGCCCGAGATCACCGGCGAGACCGAGAACGGCAGATCGATCAGCGTCACCAGCAGGCTCTTGCCCTTGAAGTCGAACTTCGCGACCGCCCAGGCCGCCGCGAGGCCGAACAGCACATTGAGCGGAACGGCGATGCCGGCCACCAGCAGGGTCAGCCGTACCGCCTGCCAGGTATCCTTGCTGGCAATGGAGTGGAAGAAGGTCGCGAAGCCGCCGCGCAGCGCCTCCATGAAGACCGAGATCAGCGGCAGCACCAGGACCAGCGCGATGAACGCCACGCCGGTCGCGATCAGGGTCCAGCGGACCAGCGCCGTCTCGGTGGTCGCGCGGCGGACCCGCGCCGCCGCGGCCGGCTGTGTCGATCGCCCAACCATGCTCAATGCTCTTCGTGCCTGCGCGACCATCGTTGCACCAGATTGATGACGAGAAGAATGAGGAAAGAGGCCACCAGCATGATGACGCCGATGGCGGCGGCACCCGCATAGTCGAACTGCTCCAGCTTGATGACGATCAGCAGCGGCGCGATCTCCGACACCAGGGGCATGTTGCCGGCGATGAAAATGACCGAGCCGTATTCGCCGACCGCCCGGGCAAAGGCGAGCGCGAAGCCCGTCAGCAGCGCCGGCAGGATGGCCGGCAGGATCACCAGGCGGAAGGTCTGCCAGCGGCTGGCACCCAGGCTGACCGCCGCCTCCTCGACTTCGCGGTCGAGATCCTGCAGCACCGGTTGCAAGCTACGCACCACGAACGGCAGCCCGATGAAGATGAGGGCCACCAGCACGCCGAGCGGCGTGAACGCGATCTTCACGCCAAGCGGCGCGACCAGGCCGCCGATCCAGCCGTTGGGTGCGTAGATGGTCGCGAGCGCGATGCCGGCCACCGCCGTCGGCAGGGCGAACGGCAGATCGACCAGCGCATCGACCACGCGCTTCAAGGGGAAGTCGTAGCGCACCAGGATCCAGGACACGATCAGGCCGAAGAACGCGTTGATCAGCGCAGCGATGAAAGCCGCGCCGAAACTGAGCCTGAGCGCGGCCAGCACGCGCTGATCCAGCAGCACATCGAGGAAACCGGAAATTCCCAGCGTCGCCGGCCGCAGCACCAGCGCCGACAGCGGCAGCAGCACGATGATGCTGAGATAGGCGACCGCGAAGCCGAGCGTGATGCCGAAGCCCGGCAATACACTCGGCCGCTTGAAGCCGCCGCTCAGGTAAGAGGCGATTGCACCCATCTATCGGCCCACGCTCACTGACCCGGTCGATAGATCTGGTCGAAGATTCCGCCGTCGGCGAAATGCTTCTTCTGCGCTTCCTGCCACCCGCCGAAGGTATCGTCGATCGTCACCAGCGGAATCTGGGGAAACTGGCTCTTATACTTCGCGGCGACCGCAGGGTCGGTCGGACGATAGAAATTCTTGGCCGCGATCTCCTGCGCCTCCGGCGAATAGAGGTATTGCAGATAAGCCTCCGCGACCTTGCGCGTGCCGTGGTCATCCACGTTCTCATCGACCACCGCGACCGGCGGCTGCGCGAGAATGCTCGTGCTTGGCACAACGATCTCCACCTGATCCGGCCCGAGTTCGTTGATCGCAAGGAAGGCCTCGTTCTCCCACGCGAGCAGCACGTCGCCGATGCCGCGCTGGACGAAGGTGGTGGTGCTGCCGCGCGCGCCGGTATCCAGCACCGGGACGCGGCTGTAGAGATCGGCCACGAATTGCCGCGCCTTGGCTTCGTCGCCGCCCGATTGCTTCAGCGCGTAGGCCCACGCCGCCAGATAGTTCCAGCGCGCGCCGCCCGAGGTCTTGGGGTTGGGCGTGATGACCTGGACATCGCCCTTCACCAGATCCGGCCAATCCTTGATCTGCTTGGGATTGCCCTTGCGCACCAGGAACACGATGGTCGAGGTGTAGGGCGAGGAATTGTTCGGCAGCCGCGCCTGCCAGTCCTTGGCGATCAAGTCCGAATTCTGCGCGATGGCATCGATGTCGTAGGCAAGGGCGAGCGTCACCACGTCGGCTTCCAGCCCGTCGATCACCGCGCGGGCCTGCTTGCCCGATCCGCCATGGGATTGCTCGATGGTCACATCCTCGCCGGTCTCGGCCTTCCATTTCGCAGCGAAGGCTTCGTCGATCGCCTTGTAGAACTCCCGGGTTGGGTCATAGCTCACATTCAGCAAGGTGGTTTCGGCCTGTGCCGAACACGCCCAGAAGGCGAGACCGCTGATAACCAGCCCGGCCGTAAGAGCAGCGCCGCGCAGAATGCGGCTTATTCGGTTTGCCATCGTTGCTCTCCCTTCTTCTAGCCTGTCCCAGTTTCAGGAATTAACTCTATCTAATTACTAGTGATTACATCGACCGACCACACCGTGGCCGAACGAGCCCTTAAATCCCTGCGCCGATATCGATCCGGTGGTGTGGCCGACGGATTGCCTCGGCCAGATTTGCATTGTCCAGAACCCGCGAGACCGCATCGCGCGCCTTGCGCATGCTGTCCCGGATGGGGCACTCCGCCTCGCTCAGGCAATCCTCGCATCGTCGATACGCCGTCTTGCTTGCGCATGGCACCAGCGCCAACGGCCCGTCGATATAGCGCACGACCTGGCCGAAGGTGATCGTTTCAGGCGGCTTGGCGAGCGTGTAGCCGCCATGCTTGCCCCTGATGCTCCGAACCAGCCCGTGACGTTTCAGTTCCAGCAGAATCAGCTCGAGGAACTTGCGCGGCATATGCTGGCTTTCGGCAATCTCCGCGATCTGCGTCGGCTCGCCGGCCGGCTGGTCGGCCAGGTAGAGCAAGGCGTGCAGAGCGTATTTGGCCTTTTGCGAGAGCATACTTACTCCATAAACCCGATAGAGATTATCGATTTACCCCTTTCTGTCAAGCTTGGGGCCGCTGCTCCAGGCCTTGGCGACCGTTTGGCAGGAATTCTAACCTCTTGAATCGACGCTCAATTTGCTCTCGCACCGGACTTCACGGCGGGCACCATCGTTATGTCGTTGTTAACCAGCCGAACGATATACAACGCCTTGATGTTCATGCGTCTGCCGGCACTGGGGCTGAAGGTTAAGGTCGTCGTTGCGCTGTCTGTCGCAGTGCTGGCGATTCTGGGCGCGTTCGTCTCCTACGAGATGGAGCGCTTCCGCGTCGAGCGCATGGGCGAGCTGCGCGCCACCGCGCAGAACCTCGCCAACCTCTATTCCGGTGCGGTCGCGAGCTCGGTCTGGGAATTCGACAAGGACAACACGCGCTCGCAGTTGGAAGCGCTGAAGATGGTCGAGGGCTTTCAGCGGGCGGTGATCTGGGAAACCAACGGCCCGGAATTCGTCGCGGTCTCGAACCGCATCGCCGACGGCCCGCACGTCGAGGGCAAGGCCAAGATCTTCGTCAACGGCAAGGAGATCGCCTGGATCCTGGTCCGCCTGTCGCGCAAGGTGGTGGAAGCGGCCGAAGAGCGCCACCTGCAGCAGATCCTCTACACCGTCGGTGCGCTGGCGGCGGCGCTGCTCAGCAGCCTGTTCGCCGCGCTCCATTTCCTGATGCGGCCGCTGGATCGCATGACCCATCTGATGCAGCGTTTCGCGACCGGCCAGTTGGGCGGGCAGATTCCCTTCGTGATGCGCAACGACGAAGTCGGCCGCATGGCGCAAGCCCTCGCGGTGTTCCGCGACCACGCGATCGAGCGCCGCAACGCCGAGCTGGCGCTGCACCGGCGCAGCGAAGAGCTGAGCGCGCTCAACAAGGACCTGCTGAAGGCGCGCGACGCCGCCGAATCCGCGAACCGCATCAAGTCGGAGTTCCTGGCTTCCATGAGCCACGAGATCCGCACGCCGATGAACGGCATCGTCGGCATGGTCCATGTGCTGATGGCAACGCCGATGCCGACCGACCAGCGCGAGAAACTGACCACCCTGGCGAGCGCGGCCTCGACCCTGCTCAACATCCTCAACGATATCCTCGACATCTCGAAGATCGAGGCGGGGCGGCTGGAGCTCGATGTCGCACCATTCCTGCCGCGGCGGATGCTGGACGACATGATGGTGCTGTGGCGTCCCTCCGCCCTCAACAAGGGGCTGGGGCTGAAGAGCCACGTCGATCCGGGCGTGCCGGCCGTCATGATGGGCGATGCCAACCGCATCGGGCAGATCGTCGCCAACTACCTTGGCAATGCCATCAAGTTCACCGAAGGCGGCAACGTCGCGGTGCGCCTGTCCGGCGAGCCCAGTGGTGATGGCCTTTGCCGCCTGCGCGTGACCGTCACCGATACCGGCATCGGCATCAGTGAAGATACGATTCCGAAACTGTTCCAGAAATTCAGCCAGGCCGACAATTCGACCACGCGGAAGTTCGGCGGCACCGGTCTTGGCCTCGCCATCTGCCGCGAGCTTGCGCAGCTGATGAGCGGCGAGGTCGGGGTCGAAAGCGCCCTGGGCAAGGGGTCGACCTTCTGGTTCGCGGTCGATTGCCGCATCGCCGATTCCGCCATCCTGCCGATGCCGGAGGCCGGCACGCGCTCGCGCCTGCTGGCCTTGCCGGGCGAGCGCCGGCTGCATCTGCTGGTGGTCGAGGACAACCAGGTCAACCAGGTCGTCATCCTGTCCATGCTGCGGGCGGCCGGACACGATTGCGACATCGCCACGGACGGCCGCGAGGCGATCGCCGCCGTGCGGAAGAGCGATTACGACGGCGTGCTGATGGACATCCAGATGCCGGTCATCGACGGCGTGGAAGCAACCCAGAGCATCCGCAAGCTGGGCGAGAAGTACATGAAGTTGCCGATCATCGCCCTCACCGCCAACGCGATGGCCGGCGATGAGGAGCGTTATCTCGGCCTCGGCATGAACGACTATGTGCCGAAGCCGATCGACCCGGACCGCCTGACTTTGGCGCTGCGCCGATCGATCGCCACCGACGCCGCCCCGATCCGCCGCGCCGACCTGCGCCTGGCGCCCGCGCCTGCCGAGGCGGAAGACGACGACCTGAAGCAGTTGCTGGGTTCGCTGTAAACACCTCGGCCGATCCGCTCCACTCAAACTGTCATCCTGGGCAAGCGCAACGCGACCCGGGACCCATGCGGTCCATCAGCAGTACGGCGAATCCCCATAGGTCCCGGCTCAGCGCCACTGCGTGGCTTGGCCGGGATGACAACATGAGGGCTACATCCGCAGTCGCTTGCCCTCAGGATCGTACGGCGCCTCCTTGAGGATGCGCGCGGGGCGACGCTCGCCGAGGATCTCGATCTCCAGCTTGCTCGACCCGTCGGCTAAGTCGCTGCGGATGTACCCCAAACCGCCGGAATGTTTCACGTGAAACATATAGGCGCCGGAGGTCAATCGTCCGACCACTTCACCGCCTGACAGGATCGGCTCGTTGCCCATCGGATCGACCTCGCGGTCGCCGAGCGCGAAGATCGCGAGCCGGCGCTTCGGTGGCTCGCTCAAGATCCGTTGCGCGGCGTCACGCCCGATGAAGCCGCCCTTGTCCAACCGCACGAAGCGCCCGAGCCCCGCTTCCGCCGGCGTGTAGTCGACGCTGAATTCGCGGCCCCAGGAGCCGTAGCCCTTCTCCAGGCGCAGCGCATTGAGCGCGCGCATGCCGCACAGTCTGAGGCCATGCGCCTGGCCGGCAGCACGAATCCGCTCCAGCACATGCAGCTGGTATTCGGGCGCGGTATAGATCTCGTAACCCAGCTCGCCGGTGAAGCTGACGCGGATCACGATCGCGTCCGCCAATCCCACCTTCGTCCGCCGCGCCGACAGGAACGGGAAGGCCTGGTGCGAGATGTCCTCGGCCACCAGCTCCGCCAGCACGGCGCGCGCCTTCGGGCCGGTCAGGGAGAAGCCGGTCCAGGCCGCCGTCACGTCGCGGATCGTCACGTCGTTCGCGCCATGATGCCGGTCGAACCAGCGCTGGTAGTAGACGATGGCGGTCGGCGACCCGATCATGAGGTAGTGATCGGCGGCGAGCCGCGTCACGGTGAGATCGCCGAACACCTGGCCCTTTGGCGTCAGCAGCGGCGCGAGCGCCGTCTTGCCGTCCGCCTGCGGCAACTTGTTGCTAGTAAGCCGGTCGAGGAACGAAGTCGCGCCAGGACCGGATACGTCGAACTTGGCGTAGCAGGAGGATTCGAACAGGCCGACCGCCTCGCGCACCGCCGTGGCTTCCTCGCCGACGCGCGTGAAGGCTTCGGAGCGGCGGAAGGTCGGCGTCTCGACCGCCGTCTTCCCTTCGCCCGCGAACCACAGCGGGTATTCCCAGCCATAGAGCGCGCCGAACGCCGCACCCGCGCGGGCGAAGGCGCCATAAGCGGGCGTGGTCTTGAGCGGCCGCGCAGCGGGCAGCTCCTCGTTCGGGCAGGTGATGGTGAAGCGGCGGCGATAATTCTCGGTCGTCTTCTCCAGGACATACGCAGTGTTTACGTGTTCGCCGTAACGCGCGACGTCCATGGCGAATACATCCATGCCCGGCTCGCCCTCGGCGATCCACTGCGCGACCGCGAGACCGACGCCGCCGCCCTGGCTGAAGCCGGCCATCACGCCGCAGGCGAGGAAATAGTTGTCGAGCCCACGCACCGGGCCGATGATCGGGTTGCCGTCGGGCGCAAACACCATGCCGCCATTGATGACGCGCTTGATCCCGCCGTCGGCGAGGCAGGGATAGCGTTCCATCGCCACTTCGAGCGCGCTCCAGATCCGGTCGACATCGTTGGGCAGCAGCTCGTGCGCGAAATCCTGCGGCGTCCCGCCGACCGCCCAATGCTTGCAACCATGCTCGTAGGTGCCGATCAGCAACCCCTTGCCCTCCTGGCGCAGATAGGATTCGCCGTCGAAATCGATGCACATCGCGACTTCGCGCTCGAGCGCAGCCACCGCCGGAATGTCGTTGGTGACGATGTATTGATGCTCCATCGGCACGATCGGCAGCTCGACGCCCGCCATCCGCCCGACTTCGCGTGCCCACAGGCCGCCGGCATTGACCACATAGTCGGCCTCGATCGTGCCGTTCTTCGTGATCACCAGCCAGCCGCCTTTCGCCGTCTGCCTCAGCTCGATCACGGGGTTGCGCAGATAGATCTCCGCACCGCGCGCCTTGGCCGCCTTGGCATAGGCGTTGGTGACGCTGGAGGGATCGACGTGCCCGTCATTCGGATCGTAGAGCGCGCCGATGAATTTCGAGGTGTCGATGAGAGGATTAAGCTTCTTGACCTCCTCCATCGACACGAAGTCGAGGTCGAGCTTCAGGTGCCGCGCCCGGCTGCGCTCCATCCGGAAATAGTCCATGCAGGTTTCGCTGGCCGCAAGATAGAGGAAGCCGACGCGATGGATGCCGCAGACCTGGCCCGATTCCCTTTCCAGCTCGTCGTACAGCCGCACCGTATAGGCCTGCAGCGCGGTCATGTTGGTGTCGCCGTTGATGGCGTGCATGCCGCCGGCCGCGTGCCAGGTCGAGCCCGAGGTCAGCTCCGAGCGCTCGATCAGCGCGACATCGGTCCAGCCGAGCTTGGTCAGGTGATAGAGCACGCTGACCCCCACCACGCCGCCGCCGATCACCGCCACGCGCACATGCGATTTCATGGAAACTGGCCCCTCGGGACTCTGGAAAAGTCGGCCAACTCTGCCAAGCCGAATGAATCGCCGCAACGGGCCAAATGGTCAGAAGAAACGTGAGATTTAGTCATGTCGGCGGCTGGATTTCTCCGCCAGCTCCACAGCATTGCGCCAGCGATAGCCGGCGAGAGCGACCCGATTGTGGTCGCGCTCCGTCAGAACGGATACCAGCCGTCCGCCGATCGCCTCGTAGAAGGCCCGCGCCGGCTTGTTGCTCGCCAGCGACCATAGCGCCACTTCGCCGGGACCTTGCTGTACCATTGCTTTTCCCAGCGCATGCATCAGTTTTCGCCCCAGGCCGCGCCGCAAATGCGATTGCAGGACATAGAGCACCGGCACTTTGAAGGCGGGGCCATACATCGACCGCTTGGCGCGCTCGCCGCCCGCGAAGCCGACGACACCCGCCGCCGGATCGATGGCAACGAAGGTCCAGCGATCCGTCCGCGCCTCGTGCAACAACCCCGACCACCAGCGCAGGCGCGCCGGCACCGATTGCCGGTCGAGCACAGGCTGCGGCAGCAGACCGACATAGGCCTCCTGCCAAGACTTCACATGGACCCGGGCGATGCCGTCGGCATCGTCGGCGATGGCCGGCCGCACGAACGGCTCGATCGGAGTCTGCGTATTCATGATCTCACGCGGCCTTTCGTGCCCACAGCCGCCCCGGCCGCAGTTCGCCCTTCTCCAGCACCACCGTCAGCATGCGCCAATCCTCGATGAAATGATCGCGCGCCTCCTCACCCAGCTTGTTCGTCATCACGTCGAACAACTCGCCTTTCAGCCGTGCCAATTCCTGCTTCGCCAGCTCGCGGTACCAGGCATTGATGTCCGCGAGCTTTACATCCTCGAAGTCGAGTTCATGCAGCATCAGGCCGTATTCCGCGAGCGTGGCTGGATGATAGGGAATTCCTTCCAGCTCGATGAAATAGATCATGTCGGCGCTGAACGGCTCCGGCCCCTTCATCCAGTCTCCGCCGGCGATCCGGCCACCCGGTTTCAGCACGCGATGCACGTCGCGCAGCAACGCCGGCTTGTCAAGCACGTGCAGCCAGGCATCCTTGGTGAACACCACGTCGAAGCCGGCGTCGGGGAACGGCAGCGGCTTCTCCGGCTCGATCACCTCGAACGCGATGCGCGGATCGGCGACGCGCCGCCGCGCCAGCGCGATCATCGGTGCCACGACATCGACCGCCGTCACATGCGCGGCGCCGAGCGAGACCAGCACCTGGTCCAACCCGCCGATACCGCACCCGATATCCAGGACCCGCTTGCCGGCAAGGTCGATGCCGGCCACGATCTCGCGCACCGCCTGCGGCCCACCGGGCGACAGAAAGCCCTCGCCCCAGATGATCTGGAGCATGTCGAGCATGGTGGTGTCGTAGTCGTGGGAAATCGCGTTGGTCATGGTCTTATCAGAGCGCAAGAACCGGCCGATTGACTAGAGGCGGCGCCTCCACACGCACAATAATCCTCACCTTCCCTTGCGGGACATGGGAATCGCACTTAGCCAACGGAGCGTCATACCCCCGCCCCCACCATGGGGGCGGGTTGGGGTGGGGGAAGCGAGCGAAGACTGTATCTCACCGAAACGCGGCTTCCCCCTCCCTGACCTCCCCCAGGTTGGGGGAGGGGTTTTTTGCGCACTTTCTCCATATGCGATTGCACCTGCGCAAGGGGGGAAGGAGTGCTTTCTTATGGCCTCCCTTG
>DASYRS010000468.1:0-11609 GCA_036004205.1 Dongiaceae bacterium | reverse complement strand
CCCTCCCCCAAGCTGGGGGAGGGTTGGGGTGGGGGCGGCGAGCGAAGGCTTTCACCACTGGAAACGCGGCTTCCCCCTCCGTAACCCTCCCCCGTGTCGGGGGAGGGGATTGGTGCGAATGACGGCCACCGCCAACCCCGCGGCGTCAATGCTGCGGCTGGGCCGTTCCGTCTGGGTCTGGCCGGTCGCCGGGGCGGTGCTGGCGGCTTGGCCGGTCTGGCGGTCGTTCTTCGCGGAGGTGCCGGACATCGGTCTCCCGCCGCTGCGGGGGCAGATCGTGGCGGCGCTCGGGGAAATCGCGCTGGTCGGCTATTGGATCGCGCGCTACCGCCAGCGCATCGGCGGATTTCAGCTGCCGCTGTTCGCCATGGGATTTGCCGTCATCGTGCTGATCATGGCGGGCACCCATGGCGATGCGCCGACCGTGGACGTCGCGGCGCTGGCGATCTGCTGGCTCGCGCTGGCGTTTCTGTTCGCGGGCGCGGTCCTGCTGGACGGGCAGCGCGCCTTTGCCGCCCTGCAGGGCGGCGCGGTCCCGCCGGTCAGCATGCTGCTGCGCGCCCATGAACGCATCGGCTATTGGCTGCTCGGCATCGCGCTGGTGGCCGCGAGCTTCCAGGAGACGCCGCAGGGGTTCCTGCTGGCGGCGTTGGCGGCGGTCTCGCCTGGCGCGGTGCTGATCTGGGCTGCCTTGTGCGACACCGCCCGCTCCGCGCTGGCGCGCCGGCGGGTGCATGTCGGCGATCTGGCCGTGCTGTCCGCGCTCGCCGATCAAAAGGCGATCGTGCTCGGCGATTGCGGCATGGTGATCGCGCAGCGGCCGAAGGTGACCAGCATCATGCCCGTGGGCGACATCAAGCCGGGCGAGATCGTGGCCGTCGCCGCCGCGCTGCTGGCCGAAGATGACAGCGATGCGGCACGCGCGGTGCAGGATTTCGGCGTCGCGCATCGCGTGCGCGTACCGACGGTCAAGCCGCTGGAAGCGGACGCGCCGGCGCTACGCCGCGGCCGGCTGCCGGACCGGCGGGTGGTGGAGATCGGCGCGATCGATGCCGGCGCGGTCGATGGGGCGCTTGCGCCCTTCGCCGACCAGATCGCGCGCGCGCTGGAGCTGCATCGCATCGTCCTGGCGCTGACGGAGATCGAGCCGGCGCCGCGCCTGCTGGGGCTGCTGGTGCTGGCAAAGGTCGCGCGCCCCGGCGCCGCGGAGGCCCTGCGCACCTTGCGCAAGGCCGGCTTCTCCATTGCCCTGATCCGCGCCGACATAGACCCCGAGGACGAGGAAGCATTGACCGGCCTTGCCCTGGCAAACGCCGCCGACTCGCCGCCAGCGGCGATCGGCATCGTCAGGCCGGGGCAGGCGGCGCCGGACTCCGCGTCCACCACCATCCATTTCGGCGCGCGCACGCGGGCCGCCGAAGACGGGGAGAGCGATATCGTGATCGCCCGCGACGACCCGCGCACCCTGGTCGATCTGCTGCAATTCGCGCGTGATCTCCGGCGGCGCACGCGCATCGCCATCGCGGCGGCCAACCTGCCCGGGGCAGCGCTGCTGTCCATGGCGCTCGGATTCGTGCCGGTCTCGCCGCTTATCGTCACCGGCGCCGCGCTGGCGAGCGTTGTGGTGGCGGCCGTGGTGCCGCAAACCTTGCGCCTGTCCCCGACCATCGCTAATGAGGTCGACGAGGAATAGGGGAACGATGGCACGTAAGGGCAGAGGGCGACCCCGCCGCCGGGCACGCAAGGCGAAAGGCACGCATGTTGCCTCGGGCGTGTTCGCCGTCACGCGACTCGCGCGCGGCGGATGGGGCCGATTCGCCTTCGGCATCCTGATCGGCCTGGCGCTGGGGATCGGCGTCGCGTTCTACCTCGGCGGCTTCGGCCTGGCGTTGCGCAAGACCGGCGGCGTCAAGGTCACCACCCTCAACGCGACCCAGGTGCAGAAGGCGGAGCAGAAGCCGGTGGCCCAAGCGCAGGTGCCGCCAGCCGCGCCGAAACCCACGGCCGCGCCACCCATCGTCGCGCCGCAGATCGTCGAGCCCGCGCCGGCGCTGACCTTGGGCGAAGAGGCGGCGAGCGGGGTTCCAGAGACGCCCGCCAAGCCGGCGCCGCCGCCATCCGATCCGCAGGTCGCGACCCTCGCGCCGCCGCCGAACGTCAGTGTCGGCAGCGATGCGACCTGGCTGAAAAATTCCGTCGCCTTCGCCGTTCCGCAAGGCCGGCCGCTGATCGCCGTGGTGCTGGACGACGTCGGGGTCGCGCGCAGCCATGCCGAGCTGGCGATCGACCTGCCCAGCGTCATCACCCTGTCTTTCATGACCTATGCCGACGGCGTCGCCGACATGGCCGCGCGTGCGCATGCCAAGGGGCATGAGCTGATGCTGCACGTGCCGATGGAGCCGTTGGACGGCGACGTCGATCCGGGGCCGCATGCTTTGACGGTGGGCGCGCCGGAGGCCGAGTTGCTGAAGCGCCTCGCCTGGGACCTCGGTCGCTTCCCCGGCTATATCGGCATCAACAACCACATGGGCAGCCGCTTCACCCAGGACGAGCGCGGCATGCGCGTGGTGCTGGGCGAGTTGAAGCGGCGCAGCCTGCTGTTCCTGGATTCGCGCACCATCGGAACGACTATCGGCGACCGCTTGGCGGCGCGCATGGGCGTCGCGCACGTGATCCGCGACGTCTTCCTCGACAACGAGATGGACGAGACGGCGGTCATCAAGCAGCTCATGCAGGCGGAAAAGATCGCCGCCAGCAAGGGCCAGGCGATCGCCATCGGCCATCCGCATCCCGCCACCATCGCGGCGATCCGCGCCTGGATGCCGAAGGCGGCAGCGCGCGGCTTCGTCATCGTGCCGCTCTCCGCGGTCGCCAAGCTCCGCCTCGGCGCGTCCGGCTAGCCTTTCCCAGACTCGGCCGACAGGCCTTCCGGACATCTCGACAAGTCCCAAATGGGACAAGCCCTCTCGATTCCGTTGTGGCTCTGTTCACTGCGGCGCGCGCGGATTCTCGCAACGTTGATTTCCGGGATCACTCGGCCGCTCAGGCCGGGCCGGTGCTGAACACGCGCATATCGGGGACGTTCGATCGGCCGAGCCTGGGCGGCTTGACCGGTCCTGACCGGAAAAGAGGGAACTCATGGCCGTGATCAATGGAACCGCCAACAACGACACTCTGGTCGGCGGCGCCGGCAACGACATCATCAGCGGACTGGCCGGCGATGACAAGATCAGCGGGCTGGGCGGCAACGACGTGCTGAACGGTGACGACGGCAACGACAAGCTGGATGGTGGGACAGGCAATGACATCCTCGATGGCGGCGGCGGCGCCGACATCCTGTTCGGCGAGGCCGGCAATGACGTCTTCGCTTTCAGTATCGTGGAAGACGAAAGCGAATTGGCGGACCTCGGCGGCGACACGATCAACGGTTTCCAGAGCGGCGCCGACAAGATCGAGCTCGGCGACCTGCTCGGTGCGTTCGATATCGACTTCGACGATGCCTTCAGCGGCGGCTTTGTGCTCTTGACCAAGAGCGGCACCGACACGCTGGTGCAGTTCGACAGCGACGGAATTGCCCTGAGCGCCGCCGCGCCGATCACCTTGGCGACCGTCACCGATGCCACGGTGACGCAAGCCGATGTAATCTTCACCACCGACCTGTAAGAAGGTCCCGCCAAAGCGGCGTCGCAGCCAAAGCTGGCCGGCGTTCAATGGCGTGAACAGCGGGGACTCTCGATCGGCGGCGGGCGGCCGCTCGCCAACCCGATCGGCGGCAATAACGTCGGTAACGTACTCAACGGCGCCGCCGGCAACGACTTCCTCGTGGGGCGCGAAGGTGCCGACACCCCCTGATCGGCGGCGCCGGCAGCGATCACCCGGAGGGCGGCGATGGAAGCGATACCTTGACGGGTGGAGCAGGCAACGACGACCTGAATGGCGGATGAGGTCGGACCTCATGATCGGGGATGCCGGCATCGAACGCTTCATCTTTAACATCAACGATGCCAGCGAGATCGGCTTACCTACCTGTTCCCACCCGTGGACGTGTTCGGTGGCGGCTACATCACGCTCGACAAGAGCGGCACCGACACGCTGATCAAGTTCGACCAAGATGGGAGCATCGGCGCCGGCGCGGCGATCACTATTGCAACGGTCGTCAATGCAACCGCCCTGCAGTCGGACATCGACCTGCCGGACCGACGCTTGGTCGCGGGATGATCGAGCCGTCTAATCCGCCGCCACGGCGCGGCGGCGCAGGCGGCGTTCCTCGCGCGTCACCAGGTGCATTGGGAACTGCAGGTGGATTTCCGAGCCGCGGCCGCTGGTGTTGACCACGGCAAGCTGGCCGCCGATCGAATCCATGAGGGCGCGCACGATCATCAGGCTCATGCCCGCCGCCTCGTCGACGCGCGAGATCAGCAGCGAGCGGTGGTCGTGGATCCGCCGCGCCGGCCCGCCGGAGCCGAGCGTCGGATTGGGCCCGGTGTCTCGGATCGACAGATCCAACCTGCCGTCCCCGCCGAACCCGACGGCGAGGATGATGGCGCCGCCGTCGGGCGTGCGCATGGCCGCGTCCTTGATCAGCTCGCGCACGATCTGGCGCATCAGCAGCGGCTGGACCCGGATGCCGACATCGAGCTCCGGCATGCGGATGCCGAAGGTCAGGCGCTTGGCCGCGAAGGTCGCGACCGCCCAGGTATGAGCCTCGCGCAGCACAGTGGAGATCGAGGTCGCCTGCTCGGCCGGCTTGGCGATCGAGCCCTCGACCCGCGACAGCTCGATGATGTCGGTGATGCGCGCCAGCAATTGCCGGCCGGCTCCGACGATCTGCTGCGCCGCCTCGCCATAGGCCGGGCGGCCGATCGCACCGTACATCTCGCGCTCGATCATCTCGCCGTAGCCGAGAATGGTGGTGAGCGGCGTGCGCAGGTCGTGGCCCGCCTCCGCCAGGAAGCGCGACTTGTCGGCATTCGCCTGGTCGGCATCCATGCGCGCGCGTTCGGCGCGCAGCAGCAGGGCCTGCGCCTCCTTGCGCACGGCGTCCTGGGACTGCGCATGGCGCAGCAGGCGCAGCACGGCGATCACCAGGCAGATCGAGGTGGCCGCGGCCAGCGCCAGCACGATCCAGTGCAGGATGTTGAGCGCCGCGACCTCTTCGGCGAGCGGGACGGTGGAGGTCCCCGACAGAGTCTCGGCCACCCGATGCTGCTGGCGCAGCAGGAGCGGGATGCCGATCACCAGCACCGTCCCCAGAACGCCGGCCGCCGCCAGCGCGATCGCCTGGGTCACCGCCATCGCCCGCGGCCCGGCAAATCCCTCCTTGGGGCCGGTTGGGGGCACGCGATCGAGCGGTGGAGGAAGCGGTTCCGGAAGCATCGCATCAGGCTATACGGGAAGGTGAGGGGTGACAACAAAGACCCCTTCCCCCCTTGCGGGGGAAAGATGCCCAGCCTTGGCGAGCAAAGCGAGCCTAGGCGGAGCTGGATGAGGGGTGGCGCGCCGTGAGGCGCGCAGCGCGATAGCGCCAAAATCGAACCCGCCGAACTGCATCTGGCCACCGCACTGGCCAGTCTTCGGCGGTAGGGAAGAAGTAGTGCGGCGTGCGAGCACAATGCATTGCGCTCTATCGAGCGCGCGCGGCGACCGCCGCGATCCCCCTCATCCAGCTCCGGCTAAGCTCACTCTCGTTCGCTAAGCCTTCGCAACCTTCTCCCGCAAGGGGAGAAGGGGAGCTCTTCTTGGAGGGTGGCGCGTCTTCCTACTGCACGGCCGGCGGCAGTTCCAGTGTCATCGTGGTGCCGCGGCCGGGTTGGGTGACGACGCGGATCTGGCCGTTGTGGAGTTCGATCAGCGCCTTGGTGATGGCAAGGCCCAGCCCGACGCCGTCCTGGCGCTGCGTGGTCATGGCGGCGCGATGGGCATAGGCCTCGAACAAATGCGGGAGCATGTCTTCCTCGATCCCGGGCCCGCCATCCATCACGCTGATCTTCGCCCCGCCCAGGCTCGACGGCTCGAGGCGGACCTCCACCGTCCCGCCGGGCGGCGAGAACTTGACCGCGTTGGAGACCAGGTTGATCACCATCTGCGTGATGGCGCGGCTGTCGCAATTGGCGCTGAGGTCGAGGCCGTTGGCGTGGTACTGCAGGCTGATCGAACGGCGCTCCGCGATCGGCTGGGCCATGCGGATGCTGCGCTCGATCAAAGGCGAGAGCACCTGGCGCTCCAGCTTCAGCGCCTGGCGGCCGGCTTCGATCTTCGACATGTCGAGGATGTCGTTGATCAGCGACAGCAGGTGCTGGCCGCTGCGCTGGATGTCATCGACGTAATTGACGTACCGGTCGTTGCCCAGGGGCCCGAACATCTGATAGCGCAGGATCTCCGCGAAGCCGATGATGGCGTTCAGGGGCGTGCGCAGCTCGTGGCTCATGTTGGCGAGGAAATTGGATTTGGTGCGGTTGGCGTCGACCAGCGCGGCGTTGCGGTGCTGCAATTCCTGCTGCGCCTTGGTGAGGTCGCGGTGCGAGTTGGCGATGTAGTCGGCCATCGCGTTGAAAGCCTGGCCCAGGTCGCCGATGTCGTCGGCACGGTCGACCGTGGCGCGCATCTCGGTCTTGCCGCCGGCGAAGCCCCGCACCGCATCGGCCAGGCTGCGGATCGGCCCGACGATCTGGCGCTGCACCAGCAGGTGCGTGACCGCGACCACCAGCACGATGGCGGCGGCCGCGGTCAGGCCGAACAGCAACAGCGCCTTCGACGCGCTGCCGGTGATGCTGGCGATCGGCGTCACCACGTAATAGCTCCAGCCGGTCTCGGGCAGCGTGCGCACGAGCACGGAGACGGCCTTGTCGTCCAGCCTGGCGCGCACGGCGCCGCCATCGGCGTGTCCGTCGAACGCGGCCTTCAGGCCGTGAATCGCGTCATCGAACGACCGGCGCGCCTCGCCGGTAAGGTGGTTGGCCTCGAGCGCTCCCTGCCACTTGCCGGCGATGATCGGCGCGCCGTCGGCATCGAGCAGGAAATGCTGCGTGCCAGGCAACTGGTCCGTGCCGACCAGGCGCTGTACCAGCTCATCGAGGAAGAGGTCGTGGCCGATCGTGCCCAGCCACACATTGTTGATGTCGAGCGGCCGGACCGCGCTGATGATCCAGGTGCGCAGGACCGGATCGAAGGCCGCGTGAGTCCAGCGCAGCTTGCGCTCCGGATTGGTCTTGGGGTCGCCCAGGGTCACCCACTCGGAGGCGACGTAGTTGTTGCCGGTGGTGGCCCGGTAGATGAAATCGGGATCGCGCGGCACGTAGATGACCGCGGTGCGGTCGCGCGTCAGCAGCCACATCGAATCCAGCGGCGGCACGACCGCGCCGGCATAGATCGTCATCAGGCGCTGGGTGCGGGCGTGAAAGCGGTAGATCTCGTCGTTGGTCGGCGCTTCGGGATGAATGACGACGCCCGCCTGCAGGCGCCCGTTGAAGTCGCGCCGGCGCGAGACCAGCATGCCGGCGGGATTGCGCTCCAGGCCGGCTGCGAACCGGCTGGCCTCGTCATCGGTATCGGGCGCCGCCAGGGTGTCGCGCAGCATCAGTTCGAAGCGGTAGAGGCTCGTGCCGGCCAGCCGTAGCGTGTAATTCAGCCCCAGGACCCGCCGGTCGGCCGAGGTTGCGGCGTACTGCTCAGCCTCCGAAATCGAGGCATCGCGGGTAAAGAAATAGAAGACCAGGGCAGCCGGGGCGCTGACTGCGATCACGCTGGCCGCCAGAATCGCCAGCATGCGCTGGGACAACGACGGAGACCATGATCTCGCGGGCGGCAGGCGCGGCATGGGGTGCTGCTGGATTGTGGCCCTTCCACGCCAGTGTAACCCGGTCATTCCACCAACCGGCAAGTAATCGTTTCTAGCATTGACTAAATTAGGAAATATATCTGCGTTAACGATTTATTGCAGGGCGGTTGAAATGCCTGGCGAGTTCAAGCATTCTTCGGCTGAAGGTGGGTAAATTGGAATGGTTCTAAATATGAGCGGTCGCGGACTGGCTACAGCCCGTGAGCAGGGATTCGCCGATCTGTTGGAACGCGTCGATGCCGGCGTGACCGACGCGGCTGGAGCCTTGTCGCGCCTGCAGCAGCCGGACGGCCATTGGGCGTTCGAGCTGGAGGCCGACGCGACCATTCCCGCGGAATATGTCCTGCTGCGCCATTTCCTGGGCGAGCCGGACGATTCCGTGCTCGAGGCCAAGATCGTGCGCTACCTCTGGTCGATCCAGGGCGAGCATGGCGGCTGGCCGCTGTTCCACGGCGGCGAGTTCAACATGTCGGCGAGCGTGAAGGCCTATTACGCCCTCAAGATCTGCGGCGAGCATGTGAACGCCCCGGTGATGAAACGCGCGCGCGAGGCGATCCTCTCCCGTGGCGGAGCGAAGGAATCCAACGTCTTCACGCTGGTGCAGCTTGCCTTGTTCGGTCAGGTGCCGTGGCGCGCCGTGCCGGTGATGCCGGTCGAGATCATGGCGCTGCCGCGCTGGTTCCCGTTCCACCTCGACAAGGTCAGCTACTGGTCGCGCACGGTGATCGTGCCGCTGCTGGTCCTGATGGCGAAGAAGCCGCTGGCGCGCAACAGGCGCGGCATCGACGTGCGCGAGTTGTTCGTGACCCCGCCGGAACAGGTCAAGGACTGGTACAATTACAAGCGCACCGGCGCGTGGGCCTCGTTCTTCCGCGGCGTCGATCGCGTGCTGCAGCGCGCCCAGCGTCTGTTTCCGGAGAAGCTGCGCGAGCGCTGCATCGCCGATGCGGTGACGTGGGTGGGAACGCGCCTCAACGGCGAAGACGGCCTCGGCGCGATCTATCCGGCGATGGCCAATTCCGTGATGATGTACGACACGCTCGGCTATCCCGAGGACCATCCGGAGCGCGCGACCGCGCGCGGCTCGCTCGAGAAGCTGATGGTGCTGAAGGACGGCATGGCCTATTGCCAGCCGTGCCTGTCGCCGGTGTGGGACACCGCGCTGGCGGCGCACGCGATGCTGGAAGCGGGCGGCGACGCGGCGGAGCGCGCGAAGTCCGCCATGGACTGGCTGAAGGACCGCCAGATCCTCAACGTCTATGGCGACTGGGCGGTCAATTGCCCGGGCGTGCGGCCCGGCGGCTGGGCCTTCCAGTACAACAACGATTACTACCCGGACGTCGATGACACCGCCGTTGTGGCGCTGGCGATGGACCGCACCGACCGCGAGCGCTATCGCGAAAGCATCGAGCGCGCGACCGAATGGGTCTTCGGCACCCAGAGCAAGAATGGCGGCTGGGGCGCGTTCGACGCCAACAACGAGTATTACTACCTCAATCACATTCCGTTCGCCGACCATGGCGCGCTGCTGGACCCGCCGACCGCGGACGTTTCGGCGCGCTGCCTCTCCATGCTGGCGCAGCTCGGCTACCGCCAGGATCATCCGAAGGTGAAGGCCGCCGTCGATTATCTGCTGAAAGAGCAGGAAGCGGGCGGCTCCTGGTTCGGGCGCTGGGGCACCAACTACATCTACGGCACCTGGTCGGTGCTGTGCGCCTTCAACGCCGTCGGCGTGCCGGCCGATCATCCGGCCATGCGCAAGGCGGTGGACTGGCTCAAGGCCAAGCAGCGCGAGGATGGCGGCTGGGGCGAGGACGGCGCGTCCTATTGGGATGGCAAGCCGCACGGCGAGGGCAAGGAATCGACGCCTTCGCAGACCGCGTGGGCCGTCCTTGGCCTGATGGCGGCGGGCGAGATCGCCGATCCCGCCGTCGAGCAGGGCATCCACTACCTGGCCGCGACCCAGACCGATGACGGCCTGTGGCAGGAAGAGCATTACACCGCGGTCGGTTTCCCGCGCGTCTTCTATCTGCGCTATCACGGCTATCGCGCGTTCTTCCCGCTGTGGGCGATGGCGCGCTATCGGAACTTGCAGCGCGGCAACGCGGCCAGCGTCCTCCATGGGATGTGACGGCCCGTGCTGGGCATCGTCACCGGCCTCAAGTCCGAAGCAAAGCTCCTGCAAGGTCCCGCGTTCGCCTGCGTCAGCACCGGCGGCCAGGCGCGCGAGGCGCGGCGCAAGATCGACCGGCTGATCGCCGAGGGCGTGACCGGACTCATCAGCTTCGGCATCGCCGGCGCTTTGTCACCGGAACTCAAGACCGGCGACCTCGTCATCGCCGATCTGGTCGCCAACGATATCGGCGAGGTCTGGCAGACCCACCTTCCATGGATCGACGCGCTGCGCTCGAACATCGAGCCGATCCGCGACAATCACGGCCACGACGACGTGCCGCACCATGCGGCGGCGCGGCGATCAGAAGGGCACGCGACGGCAGGGCCGGGATGGTCGTCCGAAGGCGATCTGCCCGAGACCGTGCCGGCTCCTCCTCGCGCGCCGTCCGTCACCTCGGCGGTGCGTCCAGGTCCCGCGCAGACGACGAAATGGATTCCGGCTCACGGTGGGAACGACGGGAAGGGAGGTGCCCGGGTCGGCGCGATTCTGGGCCTCGACCGCATGCTCTCCTCGCCGCAGGAAAAGGCCGACGCCTTCGCGCGCTCCGGCGCCCTGGTCGTCGACATGGAGAGCCATCACGTCGCCCGCGCGGCCAGCGAACGCGGCTTGCCGTTCGTGGCGGTGCGAGCGGTATCGGACCAGGCACACGAGGCGCTGCCCGCGATCATGGCGACGTTCGTCGATGCGGAGGGCCAAACGAAAATGAGCGCCGTGTTGGCGGCGCTCATTCTAGGTCGCGTCAGGATCGGTGCGCTATTGCAAGCGGGCCGCGCCTCGAAGCGGGCCCATCAGGCGTTATTCCGCTGCCGTGGAGCGCTTGCCGAACCACCGCCCATTGCCGCCACGTCTCTCGGGTAAGGCGCGCAACAGGATTGGGAGCTGCATAAGGGGCGCTAAGATCTCCATCCAAGCCGCCGCTCCCAGCCGACCAAGCGGTAAGGCAGAGTTCCCTCTCGAACTCCGCCCACTGACCTCGCTCCTTCCGTCGATGACTTCCGCAACAAAATCGGCACAAAGTGGACATTCGATCCTGTTATCGCTGGCCGGCAGGCGAGAGCACCCTTGCGAGCAAGTTGCCGGCGAGCGCAGCGAGGCAGCCGGCCATCGCGCCGGCGAAGAACGATCCGTATGGTAAGGGCATGTCGCCGCTGCCGAAATGCCGTTCAAATCCTACCCAACCGCCGATCAGCGGCGCCCAGGTGCCGAGTCCGGCGCCGCAGAGACAGTAGGCGGCAATGTGCGAGACGCCCCGCATATTCAAGATCCAGAGGATTGCGCAGGTGACGAGAAAGATGGTTCCTACCACCGGAAGCCCGAACGTGTTTGCTGCGATGAAGATGTAGGGCCAGGGTAAGTCGCCGGGCTCGCCTATGAAGATGTAGTACAGCGTCGGCGCAATAAGTGTCGACATGAGGGCCGACGCGATGACTGCCCTGAAGGAGTACGGAAATGGCTGGATCATGGCGCGACGGGCTGCAGACGAGGAATGCCATGACGACGGTCGGTTGGCATGAACGGCCAGATTGGCCATCGCCGAATCTGCACTTTGTCGGACATGCGGACCTCGTCTATCCGGGCAACCGAGAGAGTATCCAA
>DASYRS010000467.1:0-4624 GCA_036004205.1 Dongiaceae bacterium | reverse complement strand
GACGCCGGACAATCTCAACATCCTCGGCAGCCTGATCGACCGGATGGCGGCGAAGCAGGGCGTCTTGTGCACGCCAGAGGCGATCGGCCTGCTGCTGGGGCTGTCCTCGCGCCTGGCGATGCGGCGCGATTCATTGTCGTCGCGCTTCGAGCTGATCGAGGATCTGCTGCACGAATCCGGCCGGCACGTCACGCCCGGCGAACGCTTGAAGCCGGAGGCCGTCCTGACCGCGTGGCGTGCGCGCTACCGGCGCGAGGCGCGCGCGGAAGAGCGCTTCCACCTCAGCATGCGGCGGCGCCACGTGGCCATCGCCACCAGCGGCGCGGTGGTCGGCCAGGTGAACGCCCTCACCATCCGCGAGCTGGGCGACAGCCATTTCGGGCGGCCGAGCCGTTTGACCGCCCGCGCTTCGGTCGGGCACCGCGGCCTCATCAATATCGAGCGCATCACGGAGCTGGGCGGACGCTCGCAGCAGAAAGGCGTGCTGGTGGTCGAGGGCTATCTGCGCGGCATGTTCGCGCGCCGCCATCCGGTCTCGTTCGACTGCTCGATCACCTTCGAGCAGAGCTATGGCAGCGTCGACGGCGACAGCGCCTCGGTCGGCGAACTGGTCGCCATCATCTCGGCGCTGTCCGGCTTGCCGGCGCGCCAGGAGCTGGCGGTGACCGGTTCCTTCAACCAGTTGGGCGAAGTACAGGCGGTCGGCGACGTGATCGAAAAGATCGAAGGCTTCTTCCGCGTCACCGCGAAGGAGCGCGCCGACGGCGTGCGTCACGGCGTGGTCCTGCCGCTCGCCAATGCCGGCGATCTGGCGGTGGAGGACGAAGTGGCGGCTGCGGTGGCGGACGGCACGTTCTCGATCTGGGCGGTCGAGCGGGTCGAGGAAGCGATCGAGCTGTTCCTGGGCAGTCCCGCGGCGGAGGCCTATGAACGGGCGGCCGGCACGCTGAAGGCGTTCGACGACCTCATCCGCGACCGCCTCGTGCCCGACCCTTGGCGCGGCCGCGCCCACCGCGCCGGCGTGGAACCCGACGATCCCGACTGAGCTGGCGCCCAACGCCTCCGGGCGCTTGTCAAATTACAGAGCTGGCTGCAACTAACGGTCGGATCGATTGTTTCTCTCCCCGGGACGCACGGCAACCGGGAGCCGCCGGCCAAGACGGAGGTGCGCGATGGGGTTGATGAACCTAGAAAGCGGGCTCGCTGAAGAGCCTCCGCATCTGCCTGTGCGGCCGCGACGTCATTCCCGCTTTGTCCCCGAATTGGAAACCGAGATCGGGCAGCTCTATCTGGAGACAATGGAGGAGCCGGTACCGCTGCGTCTTTTGACAATCCTGCGGGCCGGAGTGTGTCGTAGCAAGGCATAGAAGAATAAGGACATTTTGGGGGAACAAGACCCCAAAGAGGGCTGTTTACACCTTGCTTCACCCCGAGCAAGGAGATCATTTATGGGCGAGCAGAAGATGCCGAACCCGAAGCAGAATCAGACTGGCAACCAGCCGGGCAAGGATCGGGACCGCGAATCCGCGTCCCGCCCGGGTCAGCAGAATCCAGGCCAGCGCAACCCGGAGCAGGACCGTGAAAATGCGTCCCGCCAGCCGGGCAAGCGCTTCCCGGACGAGAACCAGCAGCCGAACGAGCGGGCTTCCAATCCGAACCGCGACCGCGATGACGACGCGGCCCGCCGTCAGGCGAAACAGGATCCGCTGCAGAATCGCGACCGCTGAGTCGCGGTTGAGCGGAATCACAGGCCCGGAGGCAACTCCGGGCCTGCTCCATACGGAGGGGACTTCAGATGAAACGATTTGTCATTGCCACGCGACGCGTGCTGCGAATGCTGACGATGCGCCGGCGCCCGCCGCCGGGCGGCCGGTATCCGCGCATCCCGAACAGCTTTTGCTGAGGCACATATTTAGAATCCGACCGTCATATTGAGTCCCCAGATCTCGGTCGGATCGTCCTGGTCCTCGAATTCCTTGGTGCGATAGGTCACGACCGCGTCGAGCTTGACCGCGTCGCCCCAGAACATCGTGAGGCCGCCCGACAGGTCGCCGACGAACGGGTTGCTGTCGACGCTGTTGCTGTCGCGGAATGTATTGCCGTCGAGGAAGATGTTGCGCGCGACGGCACGGCCCTGGGTCCCGACGAAGAAATAGAATCCGAACGGCCCATCCAGATAATCGCTGTTGAAGTATGGCGTGCCCGACAAGGCGGGGCGGATGCGCGACGGGCCGTAATCCGCTTCGAGATTCTTGCCGAAGCGGATCATGCCGCCGGCCTGGATATAATCCATCACGTTGCCGACGGTGATGCCGAGCTCCGGGATCGCATCGACCGCGAAGCCGCCGCCGATCGGCTGCAGGAAGCGCCACTTGCGCTCGTAGGACAGCATCAGGCCGGGCTCGTCGTGCAACTGCTCGTCCCAGCCGCGCGACTTGTCGATGCCGATATATTGGTGCCAGTCGTTCTGCACCGTCTTGCCGAACGCATCGGGACCGACAACGCCCGCCAGCAGCTCCAGATGATCGAGCCGGCGCCGGTCGGTATCCTGGATGAAGCCGACGCCGCCGAACAGCCATCCGGCGTAGGGGCGATCGTCGGGGTCTGGATCCTCGCGCGCGGTGTCCTTGGGCGTGAAGACGCTCTGCCCCAGCAGCACTTCATAGCGCCGCGAGACTTCACCCGCGCCGGTCGCATCGAAGGGACCGAGATCGGCGAGCGCATCGAACGGCCCGATCCATCCGCTGTCGGCTTCGACGTCGGGGCCGAGATAGGCGAACTCCAGGCCTTGCGTATAGTATTTGTCGCTGTCGAACAGGACCGAATCATTCTCTTCGATGGCGGTGAAGCGGCTGTTGTCGTCGGCCGTTGCGGCGGTGGCGCTGAGCGCTGTTGCGACGGCTGCAGCCGCCAGGCAAAGGCCCGGCGACCGTCGCGAATCTGCTGCTGTCATGAAATTTCCAGTCTGTCCGTGGCTGGGTATTGGTCGCTCAAGGCCGCGTCACCCCGATTTCGCCTCATAGCGGAAGCCGAGCTTGAGCGACACCTGATAGTGCGCGACGCGGCCGTCCTTGATGTGGCCGCGCAGCTCGGACACCTGGAACCAGTCCAGGTTGCGGACCGATTGGCCCGCCACGCCGACGGCCTGGTCGATGGCATCCTCGATGCTCTTGTCCGAGGTCCCGACGATTTCCGTGATCGCATAGACGTTGCTCATGGCGATTCTCCCGGCCCTGCCCTTTTGAACGCAGCCAAAGCCCTTAACCCGCGCCGCGCACACCGGGTTCCTGTGTCGCCGCCGAACATGGCGGCAATGGGGCCATGCCCGCCACAGTGTCGCCATGTTATGGTCCCGGCACTCATGGATATCGGAGCACACATGAAGATCGTGGGCGTCAAGATCGCGGGCGTCCTGGGCGGCGCGCTGATGCTGGCCGGCGCGATCGCACTGCCTGCCGCGGCCGATCCGGTGGTCGATGCCTTCTATGACCGCTGCGTCTCGGAAAACTCCTATCAGATGGGGCCGGGAGAACTGGAGCAGGCCTGCTCCTGCATGGCCCCGGTGCTGGTTTCCTTCCTCAGCATCGCGGCCCGCCAGCAGGTCGCGGAGGCCATCAAGACCGGCAAGCCCATCACCTTCAGCGGCAGTCCCTTCAAGGGTGATCCCGCCGATCTGGCGCGCCGGGCGATCCAGGAATGCCCGACCGTGGGCGCCGCCATGTATCAGCAGAAATGCGTCGGCGGAAACGAGGCCACGCCGCAGTGCCGGGAAATGAAGGAAATGATCGACCAGGCCCGATGAACGCCCGATTCCGGCGTTGAATCCGCGACCAGAATAACGTAAAGTGCGTTACGGTCTTTGCGGTTTGCGTTGGGGGCGGGTTGGCATGTCGGAAGTCTCGGAGGTCGCGCGGCGGCTGAAGGAGCTGAGGGAGCAGGCGGGCCTGACCATGCGGTCGGTGTCCGATGCGCTGGGCTGGAGCCTCACCCGCTACCAGCATTACGAAGATCGCTATAAGCGTAAATATCTGCCGTTCGAGCTGGCCCGGGCGCTCGAGGACATGTTCGTGCGCCAGGGCGTCGCGACCGGTGCCGTGCTGCAGCTGGCGGGGCTGGAGGGCAGCCAGACCATGCCGGCGCGGCCGGGCACCGCGGCGATGCGGCCGATTTCGCTCAACGCCGCCGCGGGGCAGCGCGATCTGCCGGTCCACAGCGCCTTCCGCGAAGGGGCCGAGGGCTTCTGGTTCGTCGAGGGCGATGCCAAGGAATTCGTCGAGCGGCCCGCCAATTTGCGCGGCGTCGCCAATGCGTTCGCGCTCTATGCCGACGGCGAGAGCATGCAGCCGCGCTATTTCGCGGGCGAGCTGCTGTTCGTCAATCCCAACCGCCCGATCACGCCCAATTGCTTCGTCGCGATCGAGCTGATGGACGGACGCGGCCAGGTGCGCCAGTTCCTGCGCCGCACCCACGACGGCATCTTCGTGCGCCGTCTTAGTCCCGAGCAGGAACTGCGACTGCCCGCGCCCGAGGTGAAGCGGATCTACCGCATCACCGGATCGGCGGAACTGGGCTAACCGAACACGCCGCGATAGCGCTCAAGAGTGAGACCGTCGAGATCGATCTC
>DASYRS010000466.1:0-2512 GCA_036004205.1 Dongiaceae bacterium | reverse complement strand
GTGCTGCGCCGGCGCGCCGCGCTCGATTGGTGGATCTGGAAAAGCGGCCAGTCGCCGCAGGACCGCGACCGCGCGCGCCTGATCGCATCGCTGGCGCTGCTCGACGGCTGGACGGCGGACCGCATCGCCGGCTCGTTCGATGGCGTCGACTACCACCCGCCCAAGCTCGACGAGGCGGAGCGCCGGCTGGCCAAAGCGGTGGCCGGCAAGGCGATCGAAAACGGCGAGCAGCCGGCCGACGTGAAGGGCGAGTACCCCGACTGGATCGCGCCGCTGCTCGAGAAGCGCTTCGGCGCGCGCATGGATGCGGAGATGCGCGCCGCCATCACCGCGGCCTCGACCGATCTGCGCGCCAACACCCTGAAGGCGACGCGCGAGGAAGCGATCGCCGCGTTGAAAGCGGAGGGCATCGTCGCCGCGCCGACTACCCTTTCGCCGGTCGGCTTGCGGGTGCATGGCCGCCCGCCGCTCGCCACGCTGCAATGCTTCAAGGACGGGCTCATCGAAGTGCAGGACGAAGGCTCGCAGCTCGTCGCCCTGCTGGCCGATGCTCAGGCTGGCATGCGGGTCGCCGATTTCTGCGCCGGCGCCGGCGGCAAGACCCTGGCGATGGCCGCGCAGATGAAGAACAAGGGCAAGATCGTCGCCTGCGACGTGCTCGAGGGCCGGATCGACCGCGCCGCCGTGCGCTTCAACCGCGCTGGCGTGCACAATGTCGAGCGCAAAGCACTCTCCAGCGAGCGCGACCAGTGGGTGAAGCGCCACGCCGGCACCTTCGACCGCGTGCTGATCGACGCGCCCTGCACCGGCACCGGCACCTGGCGCCGCAATCCCGACGCCAAGTGGAAGCTCTCGCCGGAGGACCTCGCCGAACTGGAGCAGGTCCAGCGCAACATCCTCGACAGCGCCTGGCGCCTGGTGAAACCCGGCGGCCGCCTGGTCTACGCCACCTGCTCGCTGCTGGCGGAGGAGAACGAGGCGCAGATCGAAGCGTTCCTGGCCGCGCATGCGGATTTCAAGCTGGTGCCGGTCGGCGAGGTTTGGAAGGACGTCATCGGTGCTGATACTCTCTCTTCTGTCATCCCGGCCGAGCGCAGCGAGAGCCGGGACCCATGCGACCCTTCCGCGGTGCTGGACCATCCCATGGGTCCCGGATCACGCGGCTTCGCCGCTGTCCGGGATGACAGCGAGGGGAGTGGCAACGACGGCGCGACGACGGGGGGTGGCATTAAGAGCGGTACCGCCCTCTCCCTCACCCCCGCGCAGCACGGCACCGACGGCTTCTTCGCCGCCGTGCTGGAGCGCGTGAAGGTGCCGAAATGAGTTTCGCCATCCGCCCGGCAGCGGCCGTCGATGCCCGCGCAATCGCGGAGATCCACTATGCCGGCTGGCAGGTCGCCTATGCCGGCGTTGTCTCCGACGCGCAAATGGCGGCCAAGCTGCCGGAGCGGCGTGTTCCCTTCTGGCAGGCCCGCATCGCGGACCCGAACGACGTCGTGCTGATCGCAGAGGACGAAGCTGGCAGGGCGCAAGGCTTCGTCTATGCGGGAAACGTGCTGGACCACGACATCCGCAAGGGCAGCCTCGCCGGCTTCGATTGCGAGATCTATTCCCTCCATTGCCGCAAGGGCGTGCAGGGCAGGGGATTGGGCCGCCTGCTGATGGCCGCCACCGCCCGCGCGTTCCAGAGCAAGGGCCGCACGGCGCTGATGCTGTGGGCCTATCGCGACAACGCCTATCGCAAGTTCTACGAAAAGATCGGCGGCGAAATCATCGCCGAAGGTTTCGACGACGACATTCCGGACATCGCCTATGGCTGGTCGCTGGCATCCGGTCCTTTTAACGGCCAGGGAGCGCGCTCTTGATACCGCTCACGTCCCGCAGAGACTGCGTGGTGATATTGGTTGGAGCTTCGCTGCTTGTTGCGCTAGGTATCTTCGGCTTCTTCTCCATTGAAGAGGTGCGCTTAAGCTTAGGAGTTCTCGGTATCACGTCCCTCGCCTCATCAATGATTCCGATCTCGCTCTTCAAGTTCCTCGAGATGACCCGGCAAGAAAGGAAGATTGAAGACCGGCCAGAGCTGATCCTGACTTTTGCCAGGTCAAGGCTGGAGATCATTCTAATCGGCATTGGAATGCTATTGTTCGGATTCTCGCTCTATACGCCGCGCTTCATAGGAATGGACAAGCCCGTTGCGCCAGGACTCATGGCCTGTATGGGGGCGTTGTTGTTGGTCCTCGGAATTCTGTTACCCTTATATATGTTGCTACGACCGCGCCGCCTGACTCTGTCACCGCAAGGCCTTGACTACAGCCTGTTTCGGCAGAGGCCGATTCCATGGCACGACATTGTCTCGGCCGATCGAGGCGAGGGTCTGAAGGTCGGCTCCATTTATCTGCACCTCGTGCACGACAAAACCGCAGGCCGAGCGCCCTTGATCATCAAGTGCCACCATCTTGGCGCACTACAACCTGTCGTCTTGAATGCCATTAAGCTCCGACTGAAGGCGTTC
>DASYRS010000465.1:0-7664 GCA_036004205.1 Dongiaceae bacterium | reverse complement strand
AAAACCAAGAGCTACCGACAGACACAGGGGCGGATGGCGAAGGTCGAGGTTGTCAGATCCAAGCGGAAGGTTGCTCCAGTGAGCAAGTCGACTCGACCAAAGTAATGACGGCCGTGGCGGGCACAGGCTTTCAAAGTGCGTTTCGCAGCTTGAGACGACGCGTGAACTCTTGCGGCTAGCCTAGTCGTCATTCGACTCGATCATGGAGCATGACGATGCGAGAAATGAGCTACATTTTGCGTCAAACTCAGGTACACGACTTCCATGAAATCAACGTCCAGTGCGCCATGTTTTGCGGAATCCACACCCTTGCTCTGACGAGGGTCCGCTTGTTGCTCACCCCGCCCGCCATCAGCTAGGCCCTGACGGCGGGCGGGAGTTTTTTGGGCTTCTGGCGTATTTCGCACTTCAGCAATTTACGGTAGACTGAACCCCAGTCTGGGGAGGCGTCACATGCCAAGAAACATTGTGATCCATTCCGACGGTACCGGCCAGCGCGGCGGGGTGATGTTCGATGAGCGCCGCAGCAACATCTACAAGCTCTATCGCGCGACGCGCTGCGGCCCCGATTGCTCGGTCGATCCCAAGGAGCAATACGCGTTCTACGATCCCGGCATCGGCACCAGCAAAGGCGCGCGCGGCGTCCTCGGCGCGGCCTGGGACATGATCTACAACGTGATCTGCTCGGCAACGGGCCTCGGCCTCACCGGCAACATCATCGATTGCTACGCCGCGTTGGTACGCAATTGGCGGCCGGGCGACCGGATCTTCCTGTTCGGCTTCAGCCGCGGCGCCTACACCGTGCGCTGCCTCGGCGCCGTAATCGCGCTGTGCGGCATCCCCACCGCCGATGGCGACGGGCCGCTCCGGCGCGACGTGAAGACGTCCAAGCGCATTGCCAGGCAAGCCGTGAAGCGCGTCTACCAGCACACCCATTCCCGGCCGCCGGACAAGGCCACGCAACGCCAGAAGGAACAACTGGAACAGCGGCAGGAACTGGCCAAGCGCTTCCGGACGAAGCATCGATCCGGCGACGGCGATGGCGCCAATGTCTACCCGCACTTCATCGGGGCGTTCGACACAGTCGCCGCCATCGGCAACATGACGGTGGCGACCACCGTGCTCGCGCTCGCCGCGTTGGCGATCAATTTCGGCGTGGTCATGAGCGCCGCGCGCTTCCTCGGTCTCGACTACGGCTGGCCGACATTGCTCGTCGCCTCGATCGTCGTCGTCGTCGTCCTCTCCTATCTCGGCAACTTGATCTACCGCATTCGCCGGGAGGTCGGCCTATGTCACAGCAAGTGGTGGCGGCCATTCCATCTGCTGGATTGGCGCATGCGGTTCTATGACATGACGCTCAATCCCAAGGTCCAGTATGCGCGCCATGCCTTGGCGATCGACGAACGGCGCAAGGATTTCGACCGGGTCGGCTGGGGCACGCGAGGCGACCATCCTGAGCGCCCCAAGGACGGACCGGAGTGGTTCCAGCAGATCTGGTTCTCCGGCTGCCATTCCGACGTCGGGGGCAGCTATCTGGAAGACGAATCGCGCCTCTCCGACATTCCGCTCAAATGGATGCTCGACGTGGCGGTCAGCGTGGGGCTGACATACGATGATCGCGTCCTCAAGCCCTATCCCGATCCCACCGGCATGCAGCACGACGAAACGCGGAAGCTCCCCTTCAAACTGTTCGCCAAGATCGATCGCACGATTCCGGCCGATGCGCCCCTGCATCCAACTGTGCTCAGGCGGTTCGAGACCCAGGAAGTGCAGCTCTATGACGTGCTCGGCCCCTATCGGCCGGAGGGCCTGCGCAATCACAACGATACCAGCAGGTTTTACTAGGCGACCGCCGCTCGCCTGATGGCGATCTCGTTCTTCAGATACTCGGCTTGTTCCGCCCGGGCATAGATGCTCTGCACCACGCCGAACCCCTCCGCCACGCGCCCGAACGCGGCGAAGCCCTGGCCATCCGGGTGGCGCGCGCCGCCGAAATCCAGCACCGGCTCGTCGCGCAGGCAGATGAAGAACGAGTGATACACGGCCCCTGGCGCAAACCGAGCGAGCGACACCGTCTCCTTGAGATGCTTGAGCCCGGTCATCGCGGTGGTCTCGTGCGCAATGACCGGCGCCAGGTCTTCGCGCTCATGGCGCAGGCCGCCCTGGATCACCGCGATGCGCCGGTGCTTCTCCACGCTCTGGTTGCTCAGCGTCACGATCCGGAAGAAGCTGCTGCCGTCGCACCGCCCCGCCCGCACATCCGCGAGGAAGTAGCCGGCGCTGGCAGGCGCCTGCGCCTCGAATACCTCGACCTCGATATCGCCCAGCGCGGTTTCGATCCGGACCCGACTCATGTTTAATGCGCCTTCTTTCACGGGGGAGCCGCATTATGAAGCGCCACAGCGCCATTCCGGAAGTGCGATGGGCCGAGGTCCAGCGCCGCCTCGATACGATCGAGCGCGGGCAAAGCTGCCGTATCCTGTTCGCGGTGGAATCGGGCAGCCGGGCCTGGGGCTTTCCCTCGCCGGACAGCGACTACGACGTGCGCTTCGTCTACGCCCGCGCGGCCGACTGGTATCTCAGCGTCTACCCGGGCCGCGACGTGATCGAGACCCCGATCGAAGATGAGATGGACGTGAATGGCTGGGACCTGCGCAAGGCGCTGCATCTGGTCCTCAAATCCAATGCCGTCATCTCGGAATGGATGGAATCGCCCATCGTCTATCGGCGCGATGCCGCCGCGCTCCGGCACCTGCGCACCTTCGCGGATCGCATGCTCAATCCGCGCGCCCTCGCCTATCACTATCTGCACCTCGCGCGCACTCAGGTGGCGGCCAAACTGCCGCGCGACTGGATCGCGCTCAAGCGCTATTTCTATGCCCTTCGGCCGGCGCTGGCGCTGCGCTTCCTGCGCCTGCAAGGCGGCCGGCGGCCGCCGATGCACCTCCAGGCCTTGATCGATGGAACTGACCTGCCCGCCATGACAGTCAAGATCATCGACCGCCTGGTGGCGGCCAAGAGCCGGACGCGCGAAATGGGCTTGGGGCGGCGCATTCCGGCGCTCGACCGGCTGATCGCCGCGGAGATCGCCGGCGCGGCCGGATCGGCCACCGAGATGCCGGGCCGCCCGCTCTCCGACCTGGAGACGGCGGACAGCTTGTTCCGCCGGCTGATCCGCGCCTGACAGGCCGGGCGCGACATGATCGACCTTGCGCACCCTTGGCAAGGCCCCGTATGAATCCGCGCACCAACGCCGCTTAACGGGGTCAAATGGCAGGGGCAACAGCAGTACGCGGGAGCGAGGGCAAATCCCCCTGGAAGGCGTGGCGGCGGGCCAGGGTCAAGGCGCTGGGGCTCGGCACCCTCAAGCTGCTGGCCAAGCTCTATAGCCGCCAATCGCGCGTTCCGGACCTGGCGTTCATTCCGAACCAGCATTTCCCCTTCGTGGCGGAGCTGGAGGCCAACTGGACCGATATCAAGGCCGAGCTCGACGTCATCCTCCAGGATCGCGAGCGCATCCCATTTCTGGACAAGATCTCGCCCGACCAGGCCCGCATCGCGCATTCGCAGAAATGGCGCGCCTTTTTCCTCTGGGGCATGGGCGAGGAGCTGACCGGAAATACCGCGCGCTGCCCCAGGACCGCCGCCATGCTGCGCAAGGTTCCGGGGCTGAGGTCCGCCTGGTTCTCGATCCTGGCGCCGAACTACCGGATCAAGCCGCATCGCGGCATCACCAAGGGCGTCCTGCGCTCGCATCTCGGCCTCATCGTTCCGAAGAAGTGGCAGCATTGCCGGATGGTGGTGGGCGGCGAAACCGTGCGCTGGCGCGAAGGCAAGTGCTTCGTATTCGACGATTCGATGCTGCATCGCGTGTCCAACGGCACGGATGAGGAGCGCGCGATCCTGCTGTTCGATTTCGACCGGCCGATGCGTTGGCCGGCCAGCGCGCTCAATCGGCTGGCGATGTCGCTGCTGAAACGCACCGCCTATTACCGGGACGCCCGACGCAACCTGAAGCGGCACGCGCGCGTCCAGATGACCGAATCCGGCCGTGACCAGGCGATCGCCGACGCGATGAAGCGGATCGCGGACTAAGCCTTGGCCGACTCCGCCCAGCCCGTCACCCTCATCACCGGCGCTTCGTCCGGCATCGGGGCGGCGCTGGCCAAGCGCCTGGCGCGGCGTGGCGATCACGTGATCCTGGTGGCGCGCCGCCTGCGCCTGCTCCAGGAAGTGGCCGAGGACATCGCCAAGGCCGGCGGCAGCAGCGAGATCGCCGTGTGCGATGTCACGATCGGCGAAGCCGTGCGCGCCTGCGTGACCGAAACGCTGCGCAAGCATGGACGGATCGACCGGCTGATCCTGAACGCCGGCGGCGGCAGCCGTACGCCGCCGGAGCAGCTCACCGGCGCCGACATGCGCGCCGCGTTCGACCTCAACCTGTTCGGCGTCGTCAATTTCGTCGAGGCAGCTTTGCCGGCGTTGCTGAAGCAAGGCAACGGCCAGATCGTCGCGATCGGCAGCATCGCCGGCTTCCGCGGCCTGCCGCACGCCGCCTCCTATGGCGCGGCCAAGGCGGCGCTGATGAACTATATCGAGAGCCTGCGGATCGACCTCGCGCCGCGCGGCGTCTCGGTGACGCTCGCCGCGCCCGGCTTCGTCGTGACCAAGGATACCAAGAAACAGCGCGCCAAGCCGATGTCGATGAGCGTGGAGCCCGCCGCCGACCTGCTGACGGCCGCCATCCTGGCCCGTAAGCCGTACGTGACCTTCCCGTGGACGCTGGCCTGGGTCGCGCGACTCCTGCGGCTGCTGCCTGCCTCGATCTACGATCGGCTGATCCGCGCGCTCGACAGCCGCTAGCCCTTCACCGCCCCCGCCGTCAGGCCGGAGATGATGTAGCGCTGCAGCACAAGCACCAGCAGGATCAGCGGCACCGTGACGATGACGCAGGCTGCCATCACCTTGCCCCAGGGCAGCTCATAAGCCGTGGCGCCCGAGATCAGCGCGATGGCGACCGGCACCGTGCGCTTCTCCGTGGACAAGGTGAAGGTCAGCGCGAACAGAAACTCGTTCCACGCCAGGATGAACGCCAGCAACCCCGCGGCCGACAAGGCTGGCCCCATGATCGGCAGGAACACGCGCGTCAGGATCCGCCAATCGTTGGCGCCGTCGACGATCGCCGCCTGTTCCAGCTCGCGCGGCATCTCGCGCATGAAGGTCGTCAGCACCCAGGTGACGAACGGCAGCGTCAGGATGAGATTGGCGAGCACCAGGCCGGCCAGCGAATCATAGAGGCCGACGGCGCGGATCAGCTCGAACAGGCCGGACAACACCGCGATCTGCGGGAACATCGAGACGCTGAGAATGATGAGCAGCATCGCGGTCCGTCCGCGGAACCGGATACGGCCGAGCGCATAGGCGGCCGTCAGGGCCAGGAACAGCGAGAGGCCGGTTGCCACCACCGCCACGACCAGCGAATTGACGATGTTGCGCGCGAACGGCTGCTCCTGGAACAAGGCGATATAGTTCTCGAGGGTCGGATGGCTCGGCCAGAACTCGACCTGGAACAGGCTGCTGCCGGTCTTGAGCGATGACACGATCGCCCAATAGAACGGGAACACCGCGTAGAAAATGATACCCGCGATCAGCAGATAGAAGCACAGCCGGCCAATGCGCTTGCGGATCATCGCCGCTCTCCCGTCGCGCTCACATTGACCCGGCCAACCGTGATCACGATCGCGGTCGCGAGCGCGACGATCAGGAACAGCGCGGTGGCGGCCGCCGATCCGTAGCCGACATCCTGGAAATCGACCAGTTGCTGCCTGGCATAGACCGACATGGTGGTGGTCGCCGGATTGTTGCCGGTGAGGACGTAGATCACGTCGAACACCCGCATCGCATCGAGCCCGCGGAAGATGATCGCCACCAGCAGCGCCGGCCGGATTAGCGGGAGTGTCACGCGCAGGAACATCCTGATTGGCGGCACGCCATCGACCTTTGCAGCCTGGTAGATCTCCTTCGGCAGCACCTGCAGCGCCGCCAGGATCAGCAGCGCCATGAACGGCGTTGCCTTCCACACATCGACCGCGACCACCGCCGCGAAGGCGAGCCTCGGCTCGGCCAACCACGCCCACGGCGCATCGATCAGGCCGAGCTTCAGCAAGCCGGCATTCACCACGCCATAGAGATCGTGCAGCATCCAGCCCCACATCTTGGCGGAGATCACGGTCGGGATGGCCCAAGGGATCAGCACCGCCGCGCGCAACAGCCCGCGCCCTGGCATATGCGCATCGAGGGTGAGCGCGATCGCAAGGCCGAGCAGCGTTTCGAGGCCGACCGATGTCACGGCGAACAGCAGCGTCGTCCCGGCCGCGCTCCACCACAGCGGATCCTCGAGCAGGGCCAGATAGTTGGCGAGGCCGATCACCTGCCAGTTGTCGAGATCGTCGAGATAGGCGTCGGTGAAGCTGAAGGCGATGGTGCGCGCCAGCGGCCAAGCCGCCACCAGCGCGACCGCCACCAGCATCGGCGCCACGAACGGCCAGGCAATGCGCGCACGCTGCTGCTCCAGCGTCAGGCCGATCTTATTGGAGGCGGGCACCGGCGCGGCGCCGATCAGCTCCCTTGCCGGGTGCTGCTGTACAGCCGGCATGATTCGGGATGCCTACCAGTGACCATTGCGACCCAGCCGTTCCAGCTCTTTGTTCAGATCGACCAGGCTGGCCGAGGCCGTGCCCTGTCCCGACAGCGCACCATGGACCGTGCGCACGAACGCGCTGGACACCTGGTTATAGCGCCGCCCCGTCACTGTGGATGGTCGCGCCACCGCGCTGTCCACGATCGGCAGGAAGTCCTTGTAGAACGGATTGGCGGCGAGCAGCTCGGAATCCGCATAGAGGCTGCGCAAGGTCGGATTGAACGAGCCTTCGAGCGCGCGCCGCTTCTGCTCCGGGGCCGCGGTCAAGTACCGCACCAGGTCCGCCGCCTCTTTCGGATGCGTCGAATAGCGCGACACGGCGAGATTCTGCCCGCCGAGTGCCGCGGCATGGCGCGCATCGGAGCCGTCGCCCTGCGGCAGGACCGCCACGCCGACCTTGCCCTTGACCGGGCTGTCGGCGGCATTCGCCAGCGCCCAGGCATACGGCCAGTTGCGCATGAACAGCGCATTGCCCGATTGGAACACGCCGCGCGATTCCTCTTCCGCATAGGACAACACGCCCTTCGGCGAGATCGTGCCGATCCAGCTTTTCGCGGTCTCCAGCGCTTTCGCGGCTTGCGGGTTGTCGATGGTGACGGCGCCGTCCTGACCGACGATGCTGCCGCCGCCAAAGCTCGCGATCCATTCCAAGGCGTTGCAGGCAAGGCCCTCATAGGCCCGTCCCTGCCACACGTAGCCTTGCAGGACCGAATTTCCGGCCTTCGCCTCACCCTCCATTACCGCCTTCGCCGTATCGGCGAGCTCGGCCCAGGTCTTGGGAACGTCCTTGCCGTACTTTTCCAACAGGTCCTTGCGGTAGTAGAGTAGGCCGGCATCGGCGAACCAGGGGACAGCCACCAGCTTGCCGCCCACGGTGTCATTGTCGATCAGCACCTTGAACTGGTCGGCGCGCTCCTGCTCCGAAACCACGGCGCCAAGATCCATCAGATGAGGCGCCAGGATG
>DASYRS010000464.1:0-20789 GCA_036004205.1 Dongiaceae bacterium | reverse complement strand
ATGATGCCAAGCCAGAAGGCCGGAATCCCGAGGCCGAGGGTGGTGAAACCGCGGATCGCGTGGTCGGATTTGGTGCCGCGCTTGAGTGCGGCGAGGCTGGCGAGCGGCATGGCGATGGCGAGTGTCAGCAGCACGCTGCCCAGCACCAGGAACAGGGTCGGCGCAATGCGCTCCAGGATCAGCGGCAACACCGGGATCTTGAACGTGATGGATTGGCCCATCTCTCCGGCGCCGAGATTCTTCAGATAGAAGAGATATTGGGTCAGCAGCGGCTCATCGAGGCCATAGAGCGCGCGGATGCGGGCGACCGCCTCGGGCGTGGACTTGGTCCCGAGCAATACGCGCACCGGATCGCCGGGGATCAACTTCACCATGAAGAAGGACAGCACACTGATCCCGAACAGAACGGGAATCAGCTGGAACGGTCGATAGAGCACGAAGCGATAGCGATGCATGATCGCGCTCCTCCCGGCTGCCGCGCCTAGCCTCGGTGCCGCCCGAGGAAATCGAGCAGCGCGGGATAGTAGGCCTGCGGCTCCTCGTAGAACGGCATGTGCGAGGAATTGGGGAAGACCTTCAGCTCGGCGTTCGGCAGGTGCTGCTTCATGCGCAGCGCGCAGGCCGGCGTCAGCTCGTCATGCTGTCCGCAGCTGATGAAGGTCGGGACTGTGATGCGGTGCAGGTCGGGAACGCGGTTCCAGTCCTTGAGATTGCCGGTATAGAGAAACTCGTTCGGGCCCTGCATGGTCACGTAGGGTCCCATGTTCCAATCGTCGAGCGAGCGCTTCACCGGCGCCGGCCATTCCTCCAGCCGGCAGACATGGCGGTAATTCAGCAGCGTGATGGCCGCCATGTATTCCGGATGGTTGATGGTGCCTTGCGCCTCGTGCCGCTGCATCATCGCGATGGTCTCGGAGCCGAGCGCGCCGCGCAGCCGCTCCAGCTCGCTGACCAGATGCGGCATGTCGGCGACGGTGTCTTCGAGCAGCAGCGTCTTCAGCTTGTCGCCGTGATGGATGGCATATTCGATCGCGAGCCACCCGCCCCAGGAATGGCCGAGCAGATGCACGCGGCCGAGATCGAGCGCGGTGCGGATGGTCTCCACTTCCTCGACATAGCGCGCGATGGTCCACAGCGATTCATCGGTCGGCCGGTCCGACTTGCCGGTACCGAGCTGGTCGAAGGTGACGACGCGGAAATCGTGATCGGCGAGAAAGGAGTGCGCCTCGCGCAGATAGTCGCACGGCAGGCCGGGCCCGCCATTCAGCAGCAGGACCACGTCCTTGCCGCCGCCGAAGCTATAGGTGACTACCCGGTACTGGCCGACCGCGACCTCCTGGGTCCGGTCCGGTGCGCGCTCGCCCCACATTCTTGGCCTCCCGTCACGGGCCTCGTTGGGTCCGCCGGGCCCGACCTTAGAGCAGATCAACGAGCGAGGAAACAGCGCAGCGGTGGGACCAGATTGGTTACGGTCGGGTCACGTCGAGTGTATTGAGACAACCGTCACATCGACCAGCACGATGCCGAACATGTGGGCAGCACTTGCCCGTCAAAGCGGCACTCTTTGGCGATGAATTCGCCACGGGCAATTCCCAATTCGTCGTCCCAAGGCCAAGCCTTGCCATGACGGAGAGGGTGAGGTTGAACCGGCGAGCTGTTATCAGCTCCACGGCCCTTTGGCGGTGGAGTTCGGGATGGTCGACCGGCGCACGGTTCCTTGCGGCGCGACGCTCGGCGCGGGCACCATGCCGTCCTCCATCGCCAGCAGCCGCTCGATGCGGTTCTGCGTGCCGGGGTGGGTGGAGAACAGGCTGTCCGCGCCGCGGCCATGCAGCGGGTTGATGATGAACAGATGTGCGGTCGCCGGATTGGCCTCCGCGGATTCATTCGGGATCTGCGCCGCGCCGTTGGAGATCTTGGCAAGCGCCGAAGCGAGCGACCGAGGTTGGCCGCAGATCGCGGCGCCCACGCGGTCGGCCTCGTATTCGCGCGAGCGCGAGATGGCGAACTGCACCAGCATGGCGGCGAGCGGCGCCAGCAGCATTACCAAGAGCGCGCCGATGCCGCCGAGCGGGGAGTCGCGATCGCGGCTGCCGCCGAAAAAGAACGCGAAGTTCGCCAGCATGCCGATCGCGCCGGCCAGCACCGCGGTGATGGTCATGGTGAGGGAATCGCGGTTCTTCACATGCGCCAGCTCGTGCGCCATCACGCCCGCGATCTCGTCGCGGTTCAGCATCTTGAGCAAGCCCGTGGTCGCGGCGACCGCGGCATTCTCCGGATTGCGGCCGGTCGCGAAGGCGTTGGGCTGCGGATTCTCGATCAGGTAGATCTTAGGCTTGGGGAGGCCAGCGCGCGCCGCAAGGTCGCTGACCAGGCGGTGGAACTCCGGTGCGGTCGTCTCGTCGACCGGCTCGGCGCCATACATGCGCAGCACCAGCTTGTCCGCGTTCCAATAGGCGAACAGGTTCATGGCGCAGGCGATCAGGAAGGCGATCACCATGCCCTGCTGCCCGCCGATCAGGAAGCCGGCCGCCAGGAACAGCCCCGTCATGGCCGCCAGCAGCATGGCTGTCCGCATATAGCCCATGGTTCCCGAGCCCTCCTGAAGCCCCAATTTTCGTCCGGTTATGAGATGGTCCTTCTGTCCCTCGAATCAAGACGGCCGACCAAGGCGAGTCCTTTGCCGAATGGGACATATCCGTATACCATCAGGGCCATGGCAAAGCCTGATTCGATCGCTCCAAAGGCAGCCCATCCGGTTGCGGATGGGCCAAGCAAGCCCGATCCGAAGGCGCCCGCCGATGCCGCCCAGTTATCGACGTCCGGGGCCAAGCCGGAGGCATCCAAGCGCCCGCGCGAGATCGGCGGGCCCAGCGGGCCGGAACCGACCCGTTATGGCGATTGGGAGCGCAATGGCCGAGTCAGCGACTTTTGAGGGCTACACGTTATGGTGAACGTGTCGTTAGCAACACGCGATGGGGCCAAACGGACCGATCGGCCGGGCCAGCCGAAGGTCTCACCCGTTCGTGATTCGCCCCTTTGGCACGGCAATTCCATTCTGTTGTCATGAGGATTTCCACGACACTATCGCTTGTGGGCTTTCTGGCGCTGGGCCTCGCGCTCGGGGCCGTGCCCGCGCGCGCCCAGGCCTTGGAGGGCGATACCGGTAATAATAGCCCAAGCCTCGGCCAATCGCTGGTCGAACCCTCTTCGCCAGAGGCCGATGGCACCGCCGATACCGGCGCGCTGGCCGCGCCGAAGCAGGAATACGTCCCGATCATCCTCTCCAGCGTGCCCGCGCCGATGGTGGTGGAGCTGTTCACGTCGGAAGGTTGCTCTTCCTGTCCGCCGGCCGATGCCCTCCTTGGCGAGCTGGCGCAGCGCCAATATGTGCTGCCGCTGTCGTTCCACGTCGATTACTGGGACTATATCGGCTGGAAGGACCGCTTCGCCGATCCGCTCTTCACGCGCCGCCAATACGCCTATGCGCAGGCGCAGGGTACTTCGATGGTCTACACGCCGCAGATGATCGTGGCCGGCGCCATCGACGTCGTCGGCTCCGACCGCAAGGCGGTGGAACAGGCGCTGAAGGTCGCCTACACCCGCAACACCATGTACCGCATCCACGTGATGCGCGAGGACGACGGCCGCGTGGTGGTGCAGTTCCCCGAGGCGTCGATCGGTGTGCCGGCGACCGTGTATCTGGTGACCTATCAGAAGAGCGCGCAGAGCCATGTGAAAGCCGGCGAGAATGCCGGGCACGATCTGATGACCTATAACGTCGTGCGCTCGCTGCAGAAGGTCGGCATGTGGACGGGGCCCGCGACCGAGATCGAGCTGAAGCTGGATGCGGAAGCCAAGGCCAATTCGCCCGATGCCTGTGCGATCATCGCCAACCAGGCGGAGCACGGGCCAATCATCGCGGCCGCCGCCTTCAATTTCACCAAGGCCTGGTAGCGGCACCCCGAGCCACCTGCGGGCGATTGCTAGTCATTCTCAATTTCGCTAGTCTCGGCGCCGTCATTTGACGGGATCGAGCCGGCCCGCGCGCGGGTACGTCGGAGCGTTCATTCTGGACGTGAGGACGCATGCGGGCGCGGACGATCAAGATTTGGCATCTGGTGCACAAGTGGACGAGCCTCGTCTGCACCTTGTTCCTGCTGATGCTGTGCGTCACCGGGCTGCCGCTCATCTTCTACGAGGAGATCGACGAGCTGACCGGCAATGTGCCGGTGCCGCCGGCCCTGGCCGCCGCCGCGCCGTCGGTGGGCGTTGATCCGATCGTCGCCGAGGCGCGCCGGCTCTATCCGGCCGAGCAGGTGAAATACGTGGTGTGGGACGATCATGCGCCGGACCTTATCTACACCAGCCTACAGAGGCCGGATTCGGCGCCGGACGAATTCCGGGTCCTCGCGTTCGATGCGCGCACCGGCAACCTGCTGCAGGAGCCCGAGTACAATTCCGGCTTCATGTACGTGATGTTCACGCTGCACGTCGAACTGTTCGCCGGCCTGCCGGGCATGTTGTTCCTCGGGTTCATGGGGCTGCTGTTCGTCGCCTCGATCGTGTCCGGCACGGCGCTCTATGCGCCGTTCATGCGCAAGCTCGCCTTCGGCACGGTGCGGCGCGACCGGGCGCCGCGCGCCAGGTGGCTCGACCTCCACAATCTGCTGGGCGTGGTGACGGTCACCTGGGCGCTGGTGGTGGGGGTGACGGGTGTCATCAATACCTGGGCCGATCTGGTGCTGGCGGTCTGGCGCAACGATCAGTTGGCGGAGATGACCGCGCCGTACCAGGGCAAGCCGCCGCTCGCGCATCTAGGCTCGCTCGATGCCGCGCTGGCGAATGCCCGCGCCGCAGTGCCCGGCATGAGTCCGTCCTTCGTCGCCTTTCCCGGCACGGACTTCTCCACCAGCCACCATTACATGGTCGCCATGCATGGCGATGCGCCGCTGACCTCGCACCTCATCAAGCCGGTGCTGATCGACGCCGGGACCGGCATGCTGACCGACACGCGCGACCTGCCGTGGTACGTCGCGACGCTGCTGATCTCGCAGCCGCTGCATTTCGGCGATTATGGCGGCATGCCGCTGAAGATCCTGTGGGCGCTGCTCGACATCGTCACCATCGTCGTGCTGGGCAGCGGGCTCTATCTGTGGCTGGCGCGCCGGCACTCCTCGATCGAATTGGAGATCGCCGAGCTGGAGCGGGCGGAAGTCCGGCTCGCCGCGCAATAGCATGGCAGCCGACGGATCATCCCGCCGCGCGCGGCTCACCCTGCGCCAGGTGTTCGCGGCACCGCTGGCGATCGCGGTCTTGAGTGGCGTTGGGCTCACCTCGGCCTTGCTGGGCGACGATATCTGGGACGTTCTGTCGTGGCTCGCCTTGGCCGTGCCGGTGGCCGTCATCCTCTGGTACTGGCCGCGCCGGAGCGCATAAGCCCCTTCCCAGCAAGCAGGCCGAAATCGTATGGTCCGGCGCATCATGACCAATGTTCCTTATGTCAGCGCCGCGGAGCTGGAGCGGCTGCTCGATTATCCCTCGCTGGTGGATGCGCTGGCGCAAGGATTTGCCGCCGACTGGACCGTGCCGGTCCGCCACCATTATTCCATTCCCATGCCGGCGGGCGAGCCGGAGCAGACCCTGCTGCTGATGCCGGCCTGGGAAGCGGGCCAGGCGATCGGCATGAAGCTGGCCACCATCACGCCGGGCAACGGTCCGCGCGGCCTGCCCGCCGTGAACGCGGTCTATCTGCTGGTCGATGGCCCGACAGGGCAGCCGCGGGCCTTGATCGAAGGCGCGACGCTGACGGTGCGGCGCACGGCCGCCGCCTCTGCGCTGGCCGCGCGCTATCTCGTGCGCACCGATGCTTCGCGCATGCTGATGGTGGGGGCGGGCGCTCTCAGCCGGCCGCTGATCGAGGCCCATTGCTCGCAGCGCTCGATCAAGCGCGTCCAGCTCTGGGCGCGCGAGGCGAGCAAGCGCGATGCCAAGGTCAAGGAGCTGGCCGCCCTCGGCCTGCCGGTGGAACCCGCCGACGATCTCGAGCAGAGCGCGCGCGAGGCCGACATCATCTCCTGTGCGACCTTGAGCAAGGAGCCGTTGATCAAGGGCACCTGGCTCAAGTCCGGCGCGCATCTCGACCTGGTCGGCGCCTTCACGCCCGAGATGCGCGAGAGCGACGATACCGCCATCGGCCGCGCCTCGCTGTTCTGCGATACCCGCGCCGGCGCGCTGAAGGAAGGCGGCGATCTGGTGATCCCGCTGAAGGCCGGCCTCATCACCGAAGCCGCGATCAAGGCCGACCTCGCCGACTTGGCGCGCGGCAAGCACAAGGGCCGCATGACGGCGGACGAAGTCACGCTGTTCAAATCGGTCGGCACCGCGATCGAGGATTTCGCCGCCGCGCGGTTGGCGATGGAGCGGCTCCAGGCCCGATAGGGCGTGAGCCTACGGATAGCCTTCGCTCGCTTCCCCCTTCTGACCTCCCTCAAGTTGGGGGAGGAGATGAGAACGAGCCCCTCCCCAGAAGGGGCAGGGCAATCGCATGTGGCTCCTCAAACCCCAAAGTGGAAACCCCTCTCCCGCAAGGGGAGAAGGGGGACTTTCCTGGGGATCGTTGTGCGATGCGATTGCACTGCCCCGCAAGGGGAGGGTTGGGGTGGGGGAAGATGCAGCACTCAATTGCTGAGATAGAATGACCTACGCCGCCTCGCCGATCACGTCGTAGCCGGCGTCCTCGATGGCGGTGACGATGGCCTGCTTCGTGGTGGCGCCGTCGATGGCGACTTCGCCGGATTTGAGGTCGACGCTGACCTTGGCGCCGGGGGCGGCCGCCGCAACGGCGCGCTCGACCGACTTGACGCACCCGCCGCAGGTCATGCCGGCCACTTTCAGCTTCAGCATCTGTTGGCTCCTTGGACTCGATGACCCATATATGGACCTTGCCACCGTGGGAAGGTCAAGATCGTCACCCGTGGCAATTTCACCCTTGACCTTCCAATGATGGGAAGGTCCATCTATCAACCATGACAGCATTGGAAGTCTCCGCCTCCGCCGAGCCCAGACAACACTTCACGATCGGCGTCACCGGCATGACCTGCGCCGCCTGCGCCGGCCGGATCGAGCGTGTGCTGCGCCGGGTGCCGGGCATCGCGGCCGCCAACGTCAATCTCGCGACCGAGATCGCGCAGGTGGATGGCGATGGCCGCGTGACGCCCGCCGTCATCGAGGCAGCGATCGCCAAGGCCGGCTATGGCACGCGGCCCATCGATCATACCGGCGTGCCGGAGGACCACGCTAAGTTGCGGAACGAGCTGATCTCGATCCTGCTCGGCGCAATCCTGACCCTGCCGCTGATCGCGCCGATGCTGGGTGCGATCTTCGACCGCCATGTGATGCTGCCCATCTGGTGGCAATTGGCGCTGGCGGCGCCCGTGCAGTTCTGGCTGGGCGCGCCGTTCTATCGCGGCGCGTGGAAAGCGTTGCGCGGCGGGACCGCCAACATGGACGTGCTGGTGGCGCTCGGCACCAGCGCGGCCTTCGGGCTCAGCCTCTATCTGATGCTGGGCGGCGAGATCCATCTCTATTTCGAATCGGCCGCCGTCATCATCGTGCTGGTGCGCCTCGGCAAGTGGCTGGAGGCGCGCGCCAAGCGCCGGACCCTGAAGGCGCTGGAAGCGCTCGAATCCCTCCGCCCGAGCGAGGCGCTGGTGCGCCGGGACGGACGGGATGAAACGGTGCCTGTGGCCGAGTTGCGCCTGGGCGACCTGCTGGTGGTGAAGCCGGGTGGCCGCATCGCGGCGGATGGGTTGGTGGTGGAGGGCCGCTCCGCGGTCGACCAGTCGCTGCTGACCGGCGAAAGTCGCCCGGTGGAGGTGGAAGCGGGCGACCACGTGATCGGCGGCGCGGTCAATGGCGATGGGCTGCTGCTGGTGCGCGTGACGGCGATCGGCGCAGAATCCATGTTGAGCCGCATCGTGCGCATGGTCGCCGAAGCGCAAGGCGCGAAGGCGCCGATCCAGCGCCTGGTCGACCAGATCAGCGCCGTGTTCGTGCCAATCGTGCTGGTGATCGCAATCGTGACCGTGGCCGGCTGGCTGATCGCGGGGCACGGCTGGGAGCCTGCGATCCTGCATGCCGTCGCGGTCCTGGTGATCGCCTGCCCCTGCGCACTCGGCCTTGCGACGCCGACCGCCATCATGGTCGGGACCGGGGTCGGCGCGAAGAACGGCATCCTGATCCGGGACGCGGTCGCGCTGGAGACGGCCGGCGCCACCACCATCATGGCGTTCGACAAGACCGGCACGCTCACCATCGGCAAGCCCAAGCTGACCGAGATCGTGACGGCACCGGATCTGCCGCGCGACCGCGCCCTGGCGCTCGCCGCCGGCTTGCAGCAAGGCGCCAATCATCCGCTGGCGCATGCGGTGGTCGAGGCGGCAGCCGGCCTCGCCCCGCCGCCGGTGTCCGAGCTGCGGACACTGCCCGGGCGCGGTGTTGCCGGCCGCGCGGAAGGCAGGGCCGTGCTGCTCGGCAACGGACGGCTGATGCAGGAGCAGGGCATCGACGTCTCCGCCTTGAGCGTGGCCGCTGAGGCGCTGCAGGCCAAGGGCAATTCCGTCTCCTATCTCGCCGACGCCGACGTGAAGCGGGTGCTGGCCGTGCTGGCTTTCGGCGATGCGCCGAAGCCGAACGTGCGGCAGGCGCTTGCGGCCTTGCGCGCGCTGGGCGTGCGGACCCTGATGCTGACGGGCGACAACGCGGCGGCGGCGCACCATCTGGCACAAGCGATCGGCCTCGACGATGCGCGCGCGGAATTGCTGCCGGCCGACAAGGTCGGCGCGATCGCGGAGCTCAAAGGCAAAGGCGAGATCGTCGCCATGGTGGGCGACGGCATCAACGACGCGCCGGCCTTGGCAGCCGCCGATCTCGGCATCGCCATGGCGACCGGCACCGACGTCGCGATCGAGACGGCCGGGATCGCGCTGATGCGCGGCGATCCCCTGCTGGCACCGGCCGCCATCGACCTCGCCCGCGCCACCCGCCGCAAGATCGTGCAGAACCTGGTCTGGGCCTTCCTGTTCAACGTGCTGGGGATTCCGCTGGCGGCGATGGGCGGCCTGACGCCGATCGTGGCGGGCGCAGCCATGGCGCTCAGCAGCGTCACGGTGGTGACCAACGCCCTCAGCCTCAATCGCTGGCGGTTGCGTTTTTCCGGAGATGCGCGATGAATCAGGACATGACCATCGGGCGAGAAATGACGATAGGGCACGCGGCCAAATCCTCCGCCGTCTCGGCCAAGATGATTCGGCACTACGAATCGATCGGCCTGCTGCCCAAGGCGCAGCGCACCGAGGCCGGCTATCGGCTCTATGACGACACCGACGTACATACCTTGCGCTTCATCCAGCGCGCGCGGTCGCTCGGCTTTCCGCTGGAAACCATTCGCACGTTGCTCGCCTTGTGGCGCAACCGCCGGCGCTCCTCGGCGCAGGTGAAAGAGCTGTCGCTGCGCCATGTCGCCGAGCTGGAGCGCAAGATCGCCGAGATGCAGGCGATGGTACGAACGCTGAAACACCTCGCCCACAATTGCCACGGCGACGAACGCCCGGACTGCCCGATATTGGACGATCTCGCGGGGTAGCACGCTGCATTCTCCTCCCCCGACACGGGGGAGGGCAGGGTGGGGGAAGCCGCGCTTCGGTGGGAGAAAGCCTTCGCTCGCTTCCCCCACCCGACCCTCCCCCATGCTGGGGGAGGGGGATTCTGTTGGCGGAGAGGGGTCCCAACCTCTAATTTGCCGCGCCATGAGCGCGCGCCTCACGACCGACCTGCCGATCGAGCCGTTGATCTCCGAAATTCTCGGCGCGCTCAATGCCGTGCCGAACCTGGTGCTGGAAGCGCCGCCCGGCGCTGGCAAGACGACGCGGGTGCCGCTGGCCTTGCTCGATGCCGGTTGGGCCAGGGGCGCCAAGATCGTCGTGCTGGAGCCGCGGCGGCTGGCGGCGCGCGGGGCGGCCGCGCGCATGGCGGCGATGCTGGGCGAAGAAGTGGGCGAGACGGTCGGCTATCGCGTGCGCCTCGATCGCAAGGTGGGACCGAAGACGCGCATCGAAGTCGTGACCACCGGCCTCTTTCTGCGCCAGCTGCAGGGCGACCCGGCCTTGCCGGGCGTCGCCGCGATCCTGTTCGACGAGTTTCACGAGCGCACCATCGAAGGCGACATGGCGCTGGCCTTCGCGCTGGAGGCGCAGGCCGGGCTGCGCGAGGATCTGCGCCTCCTCGTCATGTCGGCCACCCTGGATGGCGAAAGCGTGGCCCAGCGTATTCCAGGCAGCCGGCGGCTGCGCAGCGAGGGGCGTGCCTTTCCGGTCGAGACCCATGATCTGGGCGACGATCAGACCGCGCGGCTGGAGGATCGCATGGCGGCCGCGATCCGCCGCGCCCTCGGCGAAGAAAGCGGCGATGTCCTCGCCTTCCTGCCCGGCACGGCGGAGATCCGCCGCACCCAGGAAAGGCTGGTAAACGAGGACCGTGCCATCGTGCTGCCGCTGTACGGCGACCTGCCCCTGGCGGAGCAGGACAAGGCGATCCGCCGCGATGCGCAGGGCCGGCGCAAGATCATCCTCGCGACCTCGATCGCGGAAACCTCGCTCACCATCGATGGCGTGCGGGTGGTGGTGGATAGCGGCCTCCGGCGCTCGCCGCGCTTCGACCCCGCCAGCGGCATGTCGCGCCTCGTCACGGTCAAGGCTTCGCTGGCGGCGACCGCGCAGCGCCGCGGCCGGGCCGGTCGCACGGAACCCGGCGTGTGCTATCGCCTGTGGAGCGCAGCCGCCGAGCGCGCGCTGCCGGTGTTCGACGCACCGGAGATCGAGGCAGCCGATCTGGCGCCACTTGCTTTGGAGCTGGCGGCGTGGGGCATCGCCGATCCCGCGGCGCTGACGCTGATGACGCCCCCGCCTGCCGCGGCTTTGTCGCAGGCGCGCGGGCTGCTGCGGCAACTGGAGGCGATTGATGCCAACAACCTGGCGACGCCGCACGGGCGACGGATGGCGGAGCTGGGCGTGCATCCGCGCCTTGCCCACATGATGGTGCGGGCCGACGAGCGCGGGCTCGGCGATCTCGCCTGCGACATCGCGGCTACCTTGAGCGAGCGCGATTTCCTCAAAGGGCGCGAGAGCGATGCCGACCTGCGGCACCGCGTGCAATTGCTGCGCGGCGAGTCCAACGATCCGGCACTCGACCGCAATCAGCGCGCGCGCATCCGGCAATCGGCGCTGGATTGGCGCCGGCAAGTGGGCGTGAAGAAAGTGGCGCAATCCTCGGCCGCGCAATGCGGCCAGGTGCTGGCCCTCGCATACCCAGACCGTTTGGCGCAGCGGCGCGGCGGCGCCGGACAGTTCCGCCTCAGCAACGGCCGCGGCGCCATGCTGCCGCCCCGCGATCCGCTGGCGGCGGAGGATTTCCTGGCGGTCGGATCGCTTGATGGCGATGCGCGCGAGGCCCGCATTTTCCTGGCGGCGCCGATCGCGCTGGCGGAGATCGAGGAGGATTTCGGCGCGGCAATCGAAGAGCAGGCATTGCTCGCCTGGAACCCGCGCGCCGAACTGGTGGAAGCGAAACGCGAACGGCGCCTCTGGTCGCTGGTGCTCGGGGAAAAACCGTTGAAGAACCCGCCGCCCGAGCAACTCGCCGCCGCGATGATCGAAGGCATCCGCGCGATGGGCCTCGCCGCTCTACCCTGGACGGAGAGTGCGCGCAATCTGCAGGCGCGCACCGCGTTCCTGCGCCGCGTGGGCGACGAGCGCCACCAATGGCCGGATCTCGGCGATGAAGCGCTGCTCGCCGGCCTGGAAGATTGGCTGGCGCCGTATCTCTCCGGCATGACGCGCCGGGCGCACCTCGCCAGCCTCGATCTCATGGAGGCGTTGCTGGCGCGGCTCGACTGGAAGCAGCGCCAGGCGTTGGACGAACTGGCGCCGACGCATCTGACCGTGCCCAGCGGTTCTCGCGTGCCGCTCGATTACCAATCGGGCGAGGTGCCAGTGCTTGCGGTGCGCCTGCAGGAGATGTTCGGCGCGATCGATACACCGACCGTTGCAGGCGGCAAGGCACAGGTGCTGCTGCATCTGCTCTCGCCTGCGCGCCGCCCGGTCCAGGTGACGCGCGACCTCAAGAGCTTCTGGGCCAATTCCTATCGCGCGGTGAAAGCCGATCTGAAAGGCCAGTATCCCAAGCATTACTGGCCGGACGACCCATTGCAGGCGGCACCGACCGCGCGCGCCAAGCCACGACCGCGCTAGGCGAAGACGGAGAATGCGATCTTGCCGAGGCCCAAGACGACCGCGCCGAGCCAGGCAATGGCGGCGATCGACGCCAGGTAGCCGAAGATCGCCATCAGGCCATCCAACTCGATCAAGGCAAGCGCGAGCAGGATGAGCGCCACGCCCTGGGGCAGGTTGCCCATCGGAATGGGAAGCGCGAGCGTGATGGCGTGGACCAGGGCGATGAAGCCGATGATGCGCTCGCCAGGGCCCGCGACCATGGCGGACAGGCGCGGCCGGATTGGTTTCTCCAGCCACCGCAACAAGGGGTTCGTCTTCACGATGAAGTGCGAGAGCTGGCCGCGGGTGAAGCTCTTGCGGCTTACCCAAGCCGGCAGGCTCGGCTCGTCCCGCGCCAGGATCAGCTGGATCGCGATATAGAGAATCGCCATGCCGGTCACGAAGCTGGTGCCGGGCACGCCGGGAAACGGGATGCAGTTCGGCAAGGCCAGCACGATGAGCAGCAGGCCGAACCCGCGCTCGCCCAGCGCATCCACCATTTCGCCGAAGGACACCTTGTCCTCCGGCCGGCCGATGCTGAGACGATGCAGGACCTGCGAGGCGGTCTCGCGTAGGCTGGGCTCTGAAGATGTCTGGCTATCCACGATCCTGTCCCGGCGTTGCCATAGGCGAACATCCGACAGGCCCCCGAATTCCAACTGTTAACCGGCGGCCAGCCGATTCATGAGCTCTTCGAGGTCGGCACAGGGGACCGCGCCGGTCTGGCGCAAGTCGTTCTCCACGTCGACCGGCAGGTTCGCATCGGCGTCGCTCATGATCTCGTTCAGCCGGCCGCCGACATAGATCGCGACCTCGAGGTTGCGGGCCGCGCACTCCGCTTTCAGCCGCTGTACGTAGGAGAGGGCGACGCCGTTATAGGTCGCGAGCACCAGCACCCGGGCGCCGCTCGATCGCAGGATTTCGGCGAGGTCGTCGGGATCGGTGCTGATGCCGCCATCCACCATGATGAGGCCGGCGCGCTTTCCGATCATGTCCATCAGGCGCTTGCCGTAGAAATGCACGTCGGTCGAGGCGGTGCAGATCTTCAGCTCCTTGCGGCGCAAGCGGTCGCGCGCCCCGTCATTCAGCTGCTGGAGCACGCGGCCGGCCGCCTCTTCCATCTCGCTGGCATGAGGGCTCTGCAGCACGCGCGCGCCGCCGCCCGCAATCTGTTCCAACCGGTGCGCGCCGAGGCGGCGGATGGCGAGCAGCACTTGCGCCGGGTCGCGAATGTCGATGCCGGCGCTATCCAAAGCGTCCAGCGCGCGGGTTCGGAACGCTTCGGCGCCGGCCAGCAGCGGCGGCACCAGCGCCATCGCCTTCGCTTCGCCGAACAAAGGCAGCAGGCCCGGCACCTTGTCTGCAAGGCGCCGACCGGCGAGGTGAGCAGCGACCACTTCCTGTGGCGCGGGGATACGCTGCGCTTCGGTCACCGGCACCGGATTGACCGCGTGGCCGCTGGGCTTGGTCGCCTGTCCCATCAGATCGACCAGCAGATAGCCGGCAAGCGCGCCGTAATTGGCCGCGTCGGACGCCCCATAGGCGGTCGTGTTGCCATAGAGCATGGAACCCGGCGTAGGGCTGGCAACGGCGAGCGCGCGCTGGAACGCGAGCCGCGTCACCGGATCGCCGAAGGTATGGCCGAAGCAATGGGTCACGCGCGCGCCGATCAGCTCCTCCACCACATAGCGCTCGATCATTGCCGCGCCGAGCGCGGAGGCGAGATCGGAGAACCAGGACGCGAACCCGTCATCGAGATTGGAATGGATCAGCACCTCGGTCTTCTGCGCGGCGATCAGGCCGAGGGCGCGCACGGTCGCCAACGTCGTCTCCACATCGTCGTCCCAGTGCGGCAGGCGAAAGGTGAAGTACTGGCCGAGATTGCCGATGATGGTGGCCCCGGCCTGCAAGGCGGCGGCGGTGTTCTCCAGCGCGGCTGGCGTTCCCATGACGAAATCGCCGAAATGCGGCGCGACCGGTGCCATCTGCGTGAGAGCACGAAAATCCTCCGGCTTGTCGAGGATGAGGCCGGTGCCGCGCGGCTTGCCGCGGCGCAGATGTCGGGGATAGCCCATGCTCCAATCGAGACAGATGCCATAGCGGTCCGGCGCGCAGCCCTGGTATATCTCCGCCCAGGCGCGGCGGCTCTGCTCCGGATCGCGATAGCCGATCTGGGCATGGAACATCAGGCGGCCGGATGCCATCGATCGCCGCTTGAACTCGGCTTCGCTGGCGATGCCATGCAGGTCAAGAAACGGACAGCGTTGCACGGCGATGGAGTCCGCCAGCCTGCGTCCCTCGGCCAAGGCCGCGCGCCCATCGGGCAAGCCGTCCGGAAACAGCGCGTCGCGCGCGAGGGGCGGGGTGCTAGAAATCTCCGATCTCTCCCGGCGGGTTGGTGAAGGCAGCGAAGCTGTCAAGGTGCCGGCTCTCCTGGAACTGGTGCAAAGCCCAGCGCACCGAAGGGAAGGCGATGTCGTCCCACGGGATATGATCCCATTCGAACAGGCTGACCTCCAGGCTCTCCGGCCCGGCGCTGATATCGTCGGCCATCAGCCGCGCGCGGTACATCAGCTGCACCTGGCTGATGCGCGGCACGGCATAGACCGCGAGCAGGGTCTCGATCTCGATCCTGGCCCGCGCTTCTTCCCAGGCCTCGCGCGCGGCGCCGGCGGTTGTCGTCTCGTGCAACTCCAGGAATCCGGCCGGCAAGGTCCAATGGCCCTTGCGCGGGTTGATGGCGCGCCGGCACATCAGGATGCGGTCGCCCCAATGGCAGACCGAGCCGACCACGATCTTCGGATTCTCGTAATTGATGAAGCCGCAATCGGCGCAGACCTGGCGCGTACGATTGTCGCCCTCGGGAACGGCGCTGATGAAGTTGGCGTTCCGTGCGGACGCGGCCGAGGCAGTGGTCTTATCGCTCATCGGGATAGTCTGGCGAAGCGGGTGCGCGCTTGCAAGCGCGGCGGGGTTGCCGTGAACGCTTTGTTAAGGCGCGGCTGGGCGTAATGGAGCCATGACCCGCGCGCGATATCTTCGGATCGACCTCCTTGCGCTCGCTTTCGCCGCTCTGGCCCTGTTGCCGGCACCGGCAATGGCGGAGCTCGTGATCGGCGCAGCGCGTGTCGTGGTCGCGGACGTGTCGGCGGAAAGCTCGGTCGCCAGCCGCCGCCTCGCGGCCGCGGACGAGGTGCGCTACAAGGAGCTGATCGCCACGGAGCGAGGATCCGCCGCCGTCATCCAGTTCGTCGATGCGACCGAGCTGGCGATCGGCGAACAGGCGCGGGTCCGGCTGGACGAATTCGTGTTCGATCCGGGCGCCGTCGGAAAGCTCGACCTCACGCTTGAATTCGGCGCGCTGCGTTTCTCCACCGGCTCGATGGCCAAGCCCGCCTACAGGATCGCCACGCCGAGCGCCGCGCTTGCCGTGCGCGGCACGGAATTCGATCTCGCGGTCGACGGCGACGGTGCGACCTATCTCATGGTTCGCCACGGCGCGGTCGAGGTCACGGCCAGGAACGGCGAGAGCAAGCAGGTCGGCGCCGGCCAGTCACTGACCGTCAGCGCCGCCGGCGTTCCAGCCGAGCCGCGCATCGCCGCGGCGGCGCCGGTCGGCGCGCTGCCGGGCAAGATCGCCGCGATGGATGCCGCCCTCGCGGGCGCCCTTGCCGCCGCCAGCGACAGCGACCTCGACGATCTCTCCGTGCTGGCGAAGGCACGCGCGCTCCGCTCCGGCACCAGGCCCGACCTCGGCAGGCCGGAAAAGCCCGACAAGCTCGGCAAGGACAAGAAGGCCGGCAAGCCGGGTCCACGCTAAGCACAATCAGCTCCCGGAAAGAACCCCCTCTCCCCTCGCGGGAGAGGGCTGCGGAGGCTTAGCGAACGAGAGTGAGCTTAGCCGGAGCTGGGTGGGGGGCCGCGCCAACGGCGCGCAGCGCATGAGCGCTGATCAGCGCAATTGCTGTGGAACTATCTCTAATCCAAGTAGACTCGCGCCATCGCCGTCTCTCTATGACGCTCTTACGAGCGCGCGCGACTATCGGCGCGCCACCCCTCATCCAACTTCGGCTAGGGGAGAAGGGGCCTTTTTTGTGGCATGCTCACCGGAAACTTACCCGGCCAGCGCCGCGACGCCTGGCAGTTCCTTGCCTTCCAGCCATTCCAGGAATGCGCCGCCGGCGGTGGAGACGTAGGAGAATTGCTCCTCCACGCCGGCCGCGGCTAATGCCGCCACGGTGTCGCCGCCGCCTGCGACTGACAGCAAGGCCTTTGCCTTGGTCAGGGCGGCGGATTCCTTCGCCACCGCGACGGTCGCGCGCTCGAATGGCGGCGTTTCGAAGGCGCCGAGCGGGCCGTTCCACACCAGAGTCTTGCAATTCTTCATCTCGGCAATGATGGCCGCAATCGTGTTTGGGCCGACATCGAGGATCATCTTGTCCTTCGGCACGGCGCTCGCCGCGATCGTCTCGACCGGCGGATTGGGTTTGAACTCGGCCGCCACCACGGCATCGACGGGCAGCAGGATCTTGCAATTCTTCGCCTGCGCCTTTTTCAAGATCTCACGCGCGGTGTCGGCCATCTCGCGTTCGGCCAACGATTTGCCGATCTCCGCACCTTGCGCGAACAAGAACGTGTTGGCCATGCCGCCACCGATCACCAGCCGGTCGACCTTGCCCACCAGATTGCCCAGCAGATCGAGCTTGGTGGAGACCTTGGCGCCGCCGACGATCGCCATCACCGGGCGCTGCGGGTTCTCCAGCGCGGCCCGCAGATGGTCGAGCTCCGCCTGCATCAAGCGTCCCGCCGCGGCCGGCAGCAGGTGCGCCACGCCCTCGGTCGAGGCGTGGGCGCGGTGGGCGGCCGAGAAGGCATCGTTCACATAAAGATCGCCGAGCGCGGCAAGCTGCTTAGCAAACGCGGCATCGTTGGCTTCCTCGCCATCGTGGAAGCGCAGATTTTCCAGCAGCAGCACGTCGCCGTCCTTCAGCGCCTTGACCGCCTGCTCGGCCGCGGGGCCGACGCAATCCTCGGCGAATGCCACTCTGCGGCCGAGCGCCTTCGCCAGCGGTTCGACCAGGGGCGCTTGCGAGAATTCCGGTGCGCGCTTGCCCTTGGGCCGGCCGAAATGCGACAGCACGATGACCCGCGCGCCCTTGCCGCTCAACTCCTTCAAGGTCTCCGCCGAGCGCTCGATGCGGGTCGCGTCCGTCACCTTGCCGTCCTTCATCGGGACGTTGAGGTCGCAGCGCACCAGCACGCGCTTGCCGGTCACCGATAGGTCATCGAGGGTGCGGAACTTGGGCATGTCGGATCCTCCAATGCGAAGCCGCCGATGTGTCACAGGACCCGCCGAATTGCAATGCGGCGGTTGGCGCGGACTCGAGGGCTGTCCTATCCTGCGCGGGGACGTAAGAAGGGTCGAATGACATATCGCTGCGCTCTGATCACCGGCGCCTCCAGCGGGATCGGCGAAGCCTTTGCCCGCGCTCTGCCGAGAACCACCAGCCTGCTGCTGACCGGCCGCGACCGGACGCGCCTCGCGCATCTGGCGGCGGAGCTGGCGAACGCGGACCGGACGGTGCGCAGCATCGCCGCCGACCTTGCCACGGCCGAAGGGCGCCAGGCGGTCATCGGCTTTGCCGAGGGGCAGCCGGTCGATCTCCTCATCAACAATGCCGGCACCGCGTGCCTCGGGCCGGTGGCGGACAATCCGCCGGAGCGCGAAGCCGAGATGGCGCAACTCAACATGGCGGCGCCGGTCGAGATCACGCGTGCCCTGCTGCCCGGCATGCTGAAGCGCACAGCGATCGACGCAGGGATCGACGCTGGAGGCGGCCGTCGCGGCGGGCTGGTTTTCGTTGCCAGCGCGGCGGCCTTCATGCCGGTTCCGCTGTTCGCGACCTATGCCGCCAGCAAGGCCTTCCTGCTGCATTACGCCGAAGCCTTGGCGGCGGAGCTGTCGGATACCCCGGTCGATGTGCTGGCGCTCTGCCCCGGCGCCACGCGGACCCGGTTCTTCGAGCGCGCCAATATCGGCCGCGCCAACCTGCCGCAGATGCACGAACCTGACCGGGTTGCCCGGGAAGGGCTGCAGGCTTTGGGCCACCGGGTCGTCCATGTGGTGGGTCCGGGCAATTATCTGGCGACCGCGGCGGCCCGCTTCCTGCCGCGCCGCTTGATCGCCGCCGCGGCCGAGCGGGCGATGCGGCGGTGGCAGTGACGGAAGTCGGAAGTCAGAAGTCAGAAAGTAAGGACCTTGGCGCCGAAATTCCGGCTTCCGTCTTCTGACTTCCAACTTCCGTTAACCAAACATTTGTCTATTTCCTAACAGGATGCGACCATAGCCGCGCCGCGCCGGCCCATGGTGGGCCAGGAGCCAGAATGACCCTCGTTGCGTCCAAACCGGCAGCGCCATGGCCCTGGCTGAAATCCTATCCGCCGGGGATCAATTGGCGGACCGAGTTCAAGCCACGGCCGCTTTATCACCTGCTGGATGATGCGGCGGAGCGGTATGGCGACAAGTCCTGCATCGATTTCCTGGACCGGCGCTGGAGCTTTGCCGAGGTCAAGGAATTGTCCGACCGGTTCGCGCGCGGGCTGATCGACCTTGGCCTGAAGGCCGGTGATCGCGTGGGCCTGTTCCTGCCCAATTGCCCTTACTTCGTGATCGCCTATTTCGGGATTCTGAAAGCCGGCGGCGTGGTGGTGAATTTCAACCCGCTCTATGCCGACCGCGAGATCGAGCATCAGATCCTGGATTCCGGCACCGCCATCATGGTGACGATGGGGCTGGAGGGCCTGGTCGGCAAGCTGCGCTCCCAGTTCGAGCGCACGCCCCTGCGGCGCATCATCGTCTGCTCCCTGCCCAGGGCGCTGCCCCTCGCCAAGCGCCTGTTCGCGCCGTTCGCGATGGCCAAGCAACTGGCCAAGACCGGCAAGGACATCCATTTCATTCCGTTCGAGGAGCTGACCGACAATGACGGCGATGTGACGCCGCCCGCGATCGACCCGGCCACCACCCTGGCGCTGCTGCAATATACCGGCGGCACCACCGGCGTCGCCAAAGGCGCGGCCCTCAGCCACGCCAATGTCGACATCAATGCGCAGCAGGTGACCGTGTGGTTCGGCGACTGTCCGGAGGCGGCGGTGCGCTCGGTCGGCATCCTGCCGTTGTTTCACGCTTTCGCCATGACCTGCGTCATGAACTGGTCGCTGTCGGCGGGCGCCGAGATGGTGCTGGTGCCGCGCTTCCAGCCCGATGCCTTGCTGCGGCTGATCCAGAAAAAGAAGCCGACGGCGTTCTGTGCGGTCCCGACCTTGTTCACCGCGCTCAGCAACACGCCGGGCATCGACGAATACGACCTCAGCTCGATCCAGATGATCGTCTCCGGCGGCGCGCCGCTGCCCATGGAAGTGCGCCAGGATTTCGAGCGGCGCACCGGCGCGCGGATTGTTGAAGGTTATGGTTTGTCGGAGTCTTCGCCCGTGACCTGCGTCAATCCGCCATCAACCGGCGGCAAGATCGGATCGATCGGACTGCCGGTCCCCGGCACGATCTGCGAAGTGCTCTCGCTGGAAGATCGCAAGACAGTGTTGGATTTCGGCCAGATCGGCGAGCTGACCTTTACCGGCCCGCAGGTGATGACGGGCTATTGGAACCGGCCGGACGCGACGGCGGAGACCATCATCGATGGCCGGCTCCACACCGGCGATGTCGGCCGCGTCGATGAAGACGGCTATGTCTTCATCACCGACCGCCTCAAGGAGATGATCATCGCCTCCGGCTTCAAGATCTACCCGCGCAACGTGGAAGAGGTAATCTACACCCATCACGCCGTGAAGGAATGCGCGGTGATCGGCGTCGGCGATCCCTATCGCGGCCAGACCGTGAAGGCGGTGATCGCGCTGAAATCCGGCGAGACGCTGACCACCGAAGCGCTGATGCATTTCCTGAAGGACAAGCTCTCGCCGATCGAGATGCCCAAGATCGTGGAATTCCGCGACGAGCTGCCGAAGACGGCGGTGGGCAAGATCCAAAAGAAAATCCTGATCGAGGAAGAACGGGCCAAGGCGGCCCTGCAAACGGAGATAAATCCATGAGCAAGGCGGTGATCGCCGGCTACGTCCGTTCCCCCTTCCATTTCGCCGGCAAGGGCGCGCTGACCAAGGTCCGGCCCGACGATCTGTCGGCGACTGTGATCAAGGGGCTGCTGGCAAAGACCGGCGTGAAGCCGGAGGATATCGAGGATCTGGCCCTGGGTTGCGCCTTTCCGGAGGGCGAGCAGGGCCTCAATGTCGCGCGACTGATCGCGATGATCGCGGGCCTGCCCCAATCGGTCGCCGGCGCCACGATCAACCGCTTCTGCGGCTCCTCGATGCAGGCAATCCATCTGGCCGCGGGCGCGATCGCGATGGGCGCGGGGCAAGCCTTCATCTGCGCCGGCATCGAATCCATGA